>JAYTBZ010000345.1:0-5786 GCA_043736705.1 Flavobacterium sp.
AACCAAATTTAAATAAAACATAGTGCAAGTTATTCTTCATCCCGATTTTAAAAATCAGAAAAATTCTATTCTTCAATTAGTTGCGACTTTTTTTAATGAGGGAGATTTAATTGTAAAAGGTGCAAGAAACACAATAAAATCGAACGATTTGGATGGGAAAAGAGTTAACATTAAATATTTTGCCAAACCAAATCTTTTTAAATCAATTATTTATTCTTTTTTTAGGAGCACTAAAGCAAAACGTTCTTTTGACTATGCCAATTATTTACTAGCGCATAATATCGCTACTCCTTTTCCTATTGCTTATATTGAAAATCGGAATCGCTTAGGTTTTTTGTCAGAAAGTTATTATATATGTGATCAAATTGAATATGATTTTACAATCAGAGAATTGATACACAATCCCTTATTTCCCGACCGAAAAAATATTTTAGAGCAGTTCACAGAATTTACCTTCAGGATGCATGAAGCCAGTATTAATTTTTTAGATCATTCTCCCGGTAATACTTTGATTGTAAAGAAAAGTGAAGGGAAATATGATTTTTATTTAGTTGATTTAAACCGAATGAAATTTGAAAATCTGTCTATTGAAGCACGAATGGATAATTTTAAGAAAATGTGGTTGTCTAAAACAATGGTAAAAATAGTGGCTAGTACTTATTCAAAATTGAGCCAACAACCTGAAGCAGTATTGCATAAAATGCTTTTAAAAACTACAACTTCATTCAAGCGAAAAATCACTAAAAAGAAATACTTGAAAAAAAAAATAGGCAAATAAAAAAGCCCCAATTTTGAGTTGAGACTTTTTTAAAGAGTATTGAATTAAACCGCCACGTCATATTCACGAAGCGCATTGTTCAGTGAAGTTTTTAAATCAGTTGATGGTTTGCGTGTACCAATGATAAATGCGCAGGGTACTTGAAAATCTCCAGCTGGAAAAGATTTGGTGTAACTACCAGGTATTACAACTGAACGTGCCGGAACATATCCTTTCATTTCAACAGGCGTTTCACCGGTTACATCAATAATTTTTGTTGAGGCTGTTAAACAAACATTAGCGCCAAGAACTGCTTCTTTACCCACACGAACACCTTCAACAACGATACAACGAGAACCAATAAATGCACCATCTTCAATAATTACTGGAGCTGCTTGCAAAGGTTCAAGAACGCCTCCAATACCTACACCACCGCTTAAGTGTACATTTTTTCCAATTTGAGCACAACTGCCCACAGTTGCCCAAGTGTCAACCATAGTTCCTTCATCAACATATGCGCCAATATTTACATAGCTAGGCATCAAAATCACACCACTTGAAATGTAAGCTCCGTAACGTGCAACAGCGTTTGGAACAACGCGAATACCTTTCTCTGCATAGCCTCTCTTTAGTAACATTTTGTCGTGGTATTCGAAAATTCCAGATTCCCATGTTTCCATTTTTTGAATAGGGAAGTACATAACGACCGCTTTTTTTACCCATTCATTTACTTGCCATCCTTCGCCAACTGGCTCGGCAACACGAAGTTTTCCTGTGTCTAATAATTCGATAACTTCTCTGATAGCATCAGTTGTTGTCGTTTCTTGCAACAAAGCACGGTTTTCCCAGGCTTGTTCTATAATCGTTTGTAATGAGTTCATTTTTGATAGATTTTTGCCAAAGATAGGATTTTTAGCTAAAAGCAAAAAGTGAATTTTATTTGAAAATGTTATATATTTGTATGTCAAAATAGACTTATTATGGAAACGTTCCTATCTTATAATTGAAGCCGAATATCAGAGCAAATATTTTAGAAGTATAGCGTTCATTTTTCTCAGACGTGTTAAAAATTGTTCATAGGATTTCGAATGCAAAGTAAATACACTGCATCATTAAGTTACCGTTTTAAGATTTATAAAAAATAAAGATTCTCTATATAAATGCCAAGAATTCTCTCCATAGATTACGGACAAAAACGAACCGGAATAGCCGTTACTGATGAAATGCAAATTATAGCTTCAGGACTTACAACCATTCCTTCTCCAACTGCAATTGCTTTTTTAAAAAATTATTTTGCCAATGAAAAAGTAGAAGCAGTACTTATAGGAGAGCCCAAACAAATGAACGGAGAACCATCCGAAAGTGCTTCGATCATAAAAGGATTTGTAACCCATTTTTCGAACCATTTTCCTGAGATGAAAGTTATTCGGGTGGATGAGCGCTTTACTTCAAAAATGGCTTTTCAAACGATAATCGATAGTGGCCTCAGTAAAAAAAAGCGCCAAGATAAAGGACTTATTGACGAAATTTCAGCAACCATAATGTTGCAAGATTATTTAAATCGAAAGTCATTTTAAAATCCAATTTTAATCTATTTGGCTCGGTTAAGATGTGATTGTAATTCCTTACTTTTTAACAATAATTTGTTATAATTTTTTTACTGATATAAAGTATCTTTGCGCCTTAAAATTTTGTTATGCCTGATACAACGATTCGTTCGCAAAGTGATGTAGTTTTGATAGGTGCTGGAATTATGAGCGCCACTCTTGGCTTAATCCTAAAAGAGTTACAACCCGATATTAAAATTGAAATATACGAAAGATTAGACATGGCTGCTGCCGAAAGTTCTGATGCATGGAATAATGCTGGAACCGGTCATTCTGCTTTTTGTGAACTAAATTATACTCCGGAAGGTTATGATGGAAGTATTGATCCGAAAAAAGCGATTAGCATTGCTGAATCTTTTGAAGTTTCGAGACAATTTTGGGCCTACTTAGTTCAACAAAATAAAGTTGCTTCACCCGAAAATTTTATCAAAAGTATTCCTCACTTGAGTTTTGTTTGGGGCGAAAAAAATGTCGATTACCTTAAAACACGTTTTGAAGTTTTGCAGGCTAATCCACTTTTCAAACAGATGGTTTTCAGTACAGATTTTAATCAATTAAAAGAATGGATGCCTCTAGTTATGGAAGGTAGATCTGAAACAGAAAGTGTGGCTGCGACTTCCATGACTATTGGAACCGATGTCAATTTTGGGGAATTAACCCGTACTATTTTCACTTATTTATCTCAATTAGAAGGTGTAACGATGCATTTTAATTGTGAAGTTCAAAAAATGAAACAGCGTGATGATAAATTGTGGCGCATAAAAATCACTGATTTGGCTACTGGGATAAAAAGGAAGGCATACACTAAATTTGTATTTATTGGCGCAGGTGGTGGTTCTTTACCTTTATTAGAGAAAGCTAATGTTCCTGAAGGAAAAGGATATGGTGGTTTTCCTGTGAGTGGGCAGTGGTTAAAATGTACCAATCCTGAGGTTATCGCCAAACACAAAGTAAAAGTGTACGGAAAAGCAAGTGTTGGTGCTCCGCCAATGTCAGTTCCTCACATCGACTCCAGAATGATTAATGGAGAAAAACAATTATTATTTGGACCTTTTGCTGGTTTTTCTACTCGTTTTCTAAAAAATGGTTCCTATTCTGATCTGCCTTTATCCATAAAGCCAGATAACATCATTCCGATGATTGCTGCTGGTATAAAAAACATTCCGCTGACTAAATATTTAATAGAGCAAGTGCGTCAGTCGCCAAAAGATAGAATCAATGCTTTGCGTGAATATGTTCCCGGTGCAAGATCGAAAGATTGGGTATTAGAACGAGCTGGACAACGCGTACAAGTGATCAAAAAAGATGAAAAAGGAGGTGGAATATTAGAATTTGGCACTGAAGTAATTACAACTGCTGATGGAACTTTATCCGTCTTATTGGGTGCATCTCCAGGCGCTTCAACCGCAGTCTCAATTATGGTGGACTTAATTGCAAGATGTTTTAAAGATGAAATTGAAACTCCGGAATGGCAAGAAAAATTAAAAATTATGATTCCATCATACGGTCAGACTTTAAATGACAATCCTACTTTATTAGATGAAATAAGACAAAATACGGCTACTATTTTAAAATTAAATAATTAGTATTTAATACCAATTTACAGGCGCTGAATAGTAGATTTATCTATCTTCAGCGCCTTTTTTACGGAGTTTTTAATAGCGATTTAATGTTTTTTACAATGTTTTCTGAGAGGCTCGTCAGCCACATTAACTGCTCTATCACTAATTGAGCTTCCTGCATTTTTAATTGAAACGCCTCTTCATCAATTGCAATTCCCTGCTTCAATTCTTTTTCACGAATATTTTTTAGTTCCGTAAATCGGATGTCCAAGTCTTCGATTAAGATATTTTCTTGAAGCTTTAAATTATTTTCATTCAAAAGAAAAATGGCATTGTCAAGTTTTTTTATAGCGGTATCAACAACTACATTAAATGCTTCAGAGGCTGTTGTCGTTTTGTGTGATTGGATATAGGTTCCCAATGATGCTAAAGAAGAAAGTAACGAATGGTTTAAAACAGCCAGTTCGTAAACTTGTGGCAATTGTTTTTGCTTTGATTTGGGTTCTTGGGTCATACGTTGGAAAGAAGCCATTAAATTACCTATTTCAATAAAGGCATTCTTGCGCGCCAAACGGTAGGATGTCGAAAGATTTCCTTTTTTATTATAAAAAGCAGCTATTTCTTGAAGATAAATTTGATTGGCTTTGATTGCTTTTTCCAGATGTATTCGCACATTTAGGAATTCCCAGGAAGGCCACAAAAAATGGTTTGCAATAAATGCCAAAACTGCTCCAACCACGGTATCCAGAATTCGATATTGCACTAAATCACTAATATTTGGTGTGATGATTCCATAAATGAATACAACATACATGGTGACAAATGTGGCACTTATTTTGTAATTGACTTGCGTAAAATAAAATCCTAATAGCATGCAAGCAATAGAAAAAACACTAATAATACTCTTGTCGTTAACAAGGAAAAGGATTCCAAATGCAAGTATGCCTCCCAACACAGTGCCAATTAAACGATGAAAAGATCGCTCCCTCGTCAAGCCATAACCCGGTCTCATGATTACAATTATGGTTAATAATATCCAATATTCATTGTGGAATGATACAAATTTACCAATAATAAACCCCGTCATTAAGGTTATGGTTAATCGTATTGAATATCTAAAAATCGTAGATGAAAAACTAAGATTTTGGGTTAAAGTACTTAATGGATAGTATTGCGGATTGAGGAATTTTTCAAGATCCTTGTTAATTCCTTTCCAATCTTGTGCGCTAAAACTAGGAGAGAACGCACGCTCTACAATTTTAATCTTTTCTACTTGTTTTTCAGCATATTGTAGCATTGTTGTCAACATAAAAACGCCTTCGGAAGCATTTTGTTTGCCTAATTCATTTTCATAAGCTGCTATTGAAAGTTGTAAGGCATGCATATCATGCAACAAAGTAGACTTATAAATGTATGTCGTGCTTTTCTTGACACTTTTTGATAATTGTTTTAGACTAGTTGCAAGTGAATAGGCTAAGTTTTGATAGGAGCGCAACACTTTCGGATGGTCATCGAATTTTTGGTGTAACGTATTATGATCAAATGCTGTAGATAAAGCCAATTCTAAAATTTCTACCAATGAGATAAAAACAAGTAGCATTTTTCGGTTTTGATTGGAAGATCCTGAGGCACCGTGTCCGGTAACTAAAACTTCTCTGATGCTTTGATGTATGGTATTAAGCTCTACTTGAAGATGGAGTTGCTTCTCGATAATAGCTTTTCTATCGGCAGTTACAGTCCATAAATCGCCTCGAAGTTTTAAATATTTAGCGGTAAGTTTTATACAATCAGCAATCTGTAATTCAACATAGCGATGTGGACTTAGGTATTGAAAAATAATCGAAATAAGTAAATAGAACA
>JAYTBZ010000346.1:0-2649 GCA_043736705.1 Flavobacterium sp.
ATCAATACAAAAAGAAGTTGTTAGCGCCGTTAATGCAGAGTCTGTTGTAGCAAAGGTTGCTGCTGTTAAACCCAATAAGAAAATTATAGATGGAATTAGTGCCAAATGGTTAAAAGCTATTTCAGGAAAAAGTAAATCAGTTCTGGGTTTTCCTGTGACTAAATCTGTCGGAACTTCAATTCCGTTTTTTGCTGCATAAATATAAAGTAAAGCACCTACGCTAAGAAAGAATATGTTAATCGCAACAAATATCCCTGTAAAAGTGAACATGTTTTTTTGGGCTTCGCCAATGGTTGCACAGCTTAAATTTTTCTGCATCAAATCCTGATCCAGGCCTACCATGGCGATGGTAACGAATATTCCGCCAATGATTTGTTTTACAAAATGGAATTTACTGCTTATGAAATCCTCAAAAAAGAATACTTTAGAGTAGTTACTGTTTTTCACGGCTTCAAAAGCTTCAATAGCAGAGAAATCCAAACTATTGCAAATAAATATAATAGTCAAAAAAACCGAAGTTACCAGAAAAAATGTTTGTAAAGTATCAGTGATAATGATGGTTTTTAATCCACCACGATAAGTATAAGCAAATATCAATGCTAGGGAAATTAGCACGGTCATAGCAAAAGGAATTCCATAGAAATCAAAAACAAAACGCTGCAATACAATCACTACGAGATACAGTCGGAATGCAGATCCAATCGTTCGGCTAATTAAGAAAATAGTGGCCGCTGTTTTATAAGAGTAAGTTCCAAGTCTTTGTTCGATATATCCATATATAGAAGTCAGGTTCATCCGGTAATACAAAGGTAGTAGTACTTTTGCAATGATAATAAAGCCAATGGCATTGCCTAAAACAAATTGAAAATATTTAAATTGTTCTCCATTTGGAGCGCCAACTTCTCCTGGAACAGAGATAAAAGTCACTCCAGAAAGTGCTGTTCCAATCATCCCAAAAGCGACTAAGTACCATTTAGAGTTTTTATTGGCTTTAAAAAACGCTTCATTTCCGTTGTCTTTTTTGCTTACGGTGTATGAGATGAAGAATAAAATTCCAAAATAAACGATTATGAGTATTAAAATGGTGCTGGGTGTCATTGAAGTTTTTTATTTGAAGCCAAAATACGATTTTTTGGTTAATTCATTTATGGGTTATCTCGTTTGTTTAAAAAAGTGTCAATTTGTAGGTTCGATTGCACAAATTAGCAATGGAACAAATAAACTAATTAACTACTTTTGTCGCTATGGAATTCTCATCAAAGCTCATAGAAAAAGCAGTCAATGAAATGTCTCAGTTGCCAGGAATTGGCAAGAGAACAGCTCTGCGATTAGTATTGCATTTATTAAAACAACCCAAAGAACAAACCAGTTTTTTATCGCAGGCCTTAGTTGCGATGCGTGAAGATATTAAGTATTGCAACAGCTGTCATAACATCTCGGATAGTGAGCGGTGTGAGATTTGTGCTAATCAAAGCAGAAACCACCAAATTATTTGTATCGTTGAGGATATTCGGGATGTCATGGCCATTGAAAACACAGGACAGTTTAGAGGGATTTATCATGTTTTAGGTGGTAAAATCTCTCCAATTGACGGAGTGGGTCCCAGTCAGTTGAATATTACTACGCTTGTTGAAAAAGTAAAATCAGGTAGTGTGATTGAAGTAATTTTTGCTTTGAGCTCCACTATGGAAGGTGATACCACTAATTTTTATATTTACAAACAAATTGGGGATAGTGAAATCATCATGTCTACAATTGCCAGAGGGATTTCAGTAGGAGACGAACTGGAATATGCAGATGAAGTTACCTTAGGAAGAAGTATTTTGCAAAGAGTACCTTTCGAAAAATCGTTCAAAAATAATTAATCCAGATAATGAGCAGCGAATCTTTTTAAATACTAAATGAAAAGCTATATTTGTTTATAAAATAGTAAAAAATGAGCAAATTCGTACTCTATTTGTTGTTAGTTAGTCTGTTGTTTACTTCTTGTATTCCAACTCAGGATTTAATTTACCTTCAAAATAAGAACAATTCCGATGTTGCGAATACCATTTCGGCCGTAGAGTCAAAGCCCTACAGATTGCAAACCAATGACATTATAAGCATCACTATCAAAGCTATAGATCCTAAATTAGTAGCGATGTTTAATCCTACTCCTGAGGGAAATATGCAGGGTAAATCAGAATCAGGACTTTATTTTGATGGCTTTACAGTTGATGATCATGGAGCTATTAGAATTCCTATCTTGGGGGAGCTAAATGTCATTGGTTACACCTTAGAAGAGATTCGAGTACGAATTGAAAAGCAACTCCTAGCGGAATATTTTAACAAAGAAGCTAATATTTTTGTTACCGTGAAATTAGGCGGTCTTAGATTTACCATCAACGGAGAAATAGCAAGTCCAGGTACTAAAACTTTATTTCAAGAGCAAGTCACTATCATGGAAGCTATTGCAAATGCTGGCGACATCACGATTACTGGTGATCGAAAAGCTGTAACCGTGATGCGAAAAACACCTACTGGAGTTGTTATGCGCGATTTAGACCTTACAAATATCAGTGCAATGAAATCCCCTTTTTATTATGTGCAGCCCAATGATTATATTTACATAAAACCACTCAAGCAAAAATCTTGGGGGACTGGAAAGAC
>JAYTBZ010000347.1:0-5754 GCA_043736705.1 Flavobacterium sp.
AAAATTAATAGATGTTTCTGAGCAATCTTTAGATAAAGGTATGGCTACTATTGCCGCAAATTTAGATCGAATGATCGCAAAGGGAACGATCACCGAGGATGATAAAGCCAAAACAATAACTAATATAATAACCTATACCGACATAAAAGATGGTGTTGTTGGTGTCGATTTGGTAGTTGAAGCAGCTACTGAAAACGTAGAATTAAAACTAAATATTTTCAAGCAATTGAATGATGCTTGTTCTCACGATACCATTTTAGCAACCAATACGTCTTCTATTTCCATTACTCAAATAGGAGCGGTTGTGGCACATCCAGAACGTGTTATCGGAATGCATTTTATGAATCCTGTGCCAATTATGAAACTGGTAGAAATCATTCGTGGGTATAATACTAGTGATGAAGTGACAAAAACCATCATGACACTCTCAGAGAAACTGGGAAAAACCCCTGTTGAAGTAAATGATTATCCTGGTTTTGTTGCTAATAGAATTTTGATGCCAATGATTAATGAAGCAATCGAAACATTATACAACAAAGTAGCTGGAATTTATGAAATTGATACCGTAATGAAATTAGGAATGGGTCAACCTATGGGTCCTTTACAACTAGCTGATTTTATTGGGCTTGATGTTTGTCTGGCTATTTTAAATGTGATGTATGATGGGTTTAAAAATCCAAAATATGCACCTTGCCCGTTACTAGTCAATATGGTTCGAGCAGGAAAAATGGGAGTTAAATCCGGTGAAGGTTTTTATGATTATTCTGAAAGTAAAAAAGCAGAAAAAATTTCTAAACAATTTATATAGTCTGAAGGTTTAAAAGTCGAAAGTCTTAAAGTCCGTTTCTTTAGACATTCAACTTTAAGATTTTAAGACTTTTGACATAATTATGGCTAAAATAGTTCCTTTTCAAGCGGTACGTCCTACCCGTGACAAAGTTTGTCTCGTAACCTGTAGATCTTATGAAGAATACGTAAATGCAGAACTTGCAGCGCAATTGGATTTTAATCCGCTGTCTTTTTTACACATTCTAAAACCTGCATATACCAATCAAGAAAGCGTGTCTTTTGAGAAACGATACCGACAAGTACATCAAAAATATGAAGATTTCAAAAATGAGGTCATTTTAGTAAAAGATAAAAAACCAGCGTTATACATTCATAAAATTGTTACCAAAACACAATCTTTTACTGGAATTATTGCTGGCACTAGCGTTGCTGATTATCAGAATGATATCATCAAAAAACACGAAGATATTATTGCTTTTAGAGTTCGTTTATTGAAAGAGTATATGAAATATTCGAAGTTCAATACTGAACCGGTTTTGATGACGTATCCTGACAATAAAACCATTGAAAACTGGATTTATAATTGTACGCAGAAGTTAGCAGATTTTGAATTTTCGACAACAAAAAAGGAAATTCATTATTTGTGGAAAATTGAAGACCCGCTGGAGATCAATTGGCTACAGAATATTTTTGAAAAAACAGAAAGTCTTTACATTGCAGATGGACATCATCGAACTGAAGCACTAAAATTATTATCCGAAGAAAATCAAGATGCTGAAAACAAAGCAACAAATCATATACTTAGTTATTTAATTGCTGAGAATAATGTCAAAATATATGAGTTCAATCGCTTGGTAAAAGATTTAAACGGACTATCAAAAGAGGACTTTTTAATAGTCCTTGCAAAGGATTTCATTGTGAAAAACAAATTACAGCAACCGTTTCAGCCAGCGGAGAAGCATCAATTTGGGATGTATCTTGATAACGAATTTTATAGTTTAGATTTAAAATATAAAAATGAAAATTTTGAAAGTGTCTTAGACAGTTTAGATACTCAGATTCTTTATAAAAAAGTATTACTTCCTATTCTAGCAATCGAAGACTTGCGTAATGATGAACGAATTGAGTATCTCTCTGGAAAGCTATCTGTGCTGGAAGTAAAAAACAAAATTGACCAGGGAGAATTTGAAATTGGCTTTATAATGTTTCCTTCTAACATAAGTGAAATAAAAGCTTTAGCAGATGCAAATCTTATCATGCCTCCAAAAAGCACTTATATTGAACCTAAATTTAGAAGCGGATTAGTAGTTTACGAACTTTAAAATAATGCTACGATTTAAAAAATAAAAAATTTAAAATGGCAATAGCTCAAAATTTACTTTCTATACTAGCCTCGATAAAGGAATCAGTAACCTTGGTCGCCGTTTCTAAAACGAAACCAATTCCTGACTTAATGCAAGCTTATGACGCCGGTCAACGCATTTTTGGAGAAAATAAAATCCAAGAAATGGCCGAGAAATGGGAACAAATGCCCAAAGATATTCAATGGCACATGATAGGACATGTTCAGACCAATAAAGTAAAATATATGGCTCCATTTGTAAGCTTAATTCATGGCGTCGAAAGTTTTAAATTACTACAAGAAATTAATAAACAAGCGCTAAAAAACAATAGAGTAATAGACTGCTTACTGCAAATTTACATAGCCAAAGAAGATACTAAATTTGGACTTGATCAAGCTGAACTTGATGAAATACTCACATCAAATGATTTTCAATTATTGAAAAACATTCGCGTTGTGGGATTAATGGGAATGGCAACTTTCACAGACAATAACGACCAAATAAAAAGTGAATTCACCTATTTGAAATCAATTTTCGACAAAACAAAAAAACAGAAAACTGAAAACTGCCAACTGGAAATTATCTCCATGGGAATGTCTGGCGATTACCAATTAGCTATAGAGTGCGGTAGTACCATGGTTCGTATAGGAAGTAGTATCTTTGGAGGACGAAATTAATTTTCGATTTTTGATTAATGATTTAAGCTAGCGATAGAGAGCTGGCGAAGCATTT
This sequence comes from Flavobacterium sp., assembly GCA_043736705.1. Lineage (GTDB taxonomy): Bacteria > Bacteroidota > Bacteroidia > Flavobacteriales > Flavobacteriaceae > Flavobacterium. The sequence continues at coordinate 2,865 of JAYTBZ010000347.1, forward strand.
CAAATGTTTCTTAATTTAAAACATGAAACTTTAAACAAAAAATTTGTACGCAATACTAGACATAGAGACCACCGGAGGACAGTTCAACGAAGAGGGAATCACTGAAATCGCTATCTATAAATTTGATGGTCATGAAATAGTGGATCAATTCATTAGTTTGGTCAATCCTGAAATCCCAATTCAACCCTTTGTAGTCAAACTTACTGGCATCAACAATACCATGTTGCAGGGTGCTCCCAAGTTTTTTGAAGTTGCAAAACGCATCATCGAAATGACCAATGACTGTATTGTTGTGGCTCATAACGCTTCTTTTGATTACAGAATCCTACGAACAGAGTTCAGACGATTAGGATATGATTTCGAAGCTCGAACGATTTGCACCGTAGAATTATCAAAAAAATTATTGCCAGAACAGCCTTCCCATAGTCTAGGAAAACTAGTTCGCGCACTTGGCATCCCAATGGCAGATAGACATAGAGCCAGCGGAGACGCATTAGCAACAGTCAAATTGTTTAAAATTCTTTTAGAAAAAGATTTAGAGAAAGAGATCGTAAAGGATTTTATAAAGCTAGAAGTTGAGAAAGGAATTACGCCAAAATTATTGGATATAGTGGCAAGTTTACCCCCAAAAACAGGAATCTATTACATCCACAACGAAAAAGGAAAATTGATTTATATTGGCAAAAGCCGAAACATAAAAAAGCGAATCAACCAGCATTTTACTGGGACAACTTCAAAGTGCAAGAAAATTCAAGACGAAGTATTTACAGTTACTTATGATGAAACAGGTAGTGAACTGATCGCCTTACTCAAAGAAAGCGAAGAAATAAAAATCAATAAACCAATTTATAACAGAGCACAACGAAAAAGTATTTTTCAACTCGCTTTATATGCCGAGAAAGATGAAAAGGGCTATCTTAACCTAAAATTACAGAAAGCAGACGGTCGAAAAAAAGAAATCACCTCTTTTACCTCGATCCAAGAAGGAAAAAACGCCCTGTTTAGAATAACGTCTCATTATCAATTATGTCAAAAATTGACTGGCTTGTATGTCACTAAAACCAACTGTTTTCAATATACTATAAAAGAATGTGATGGTGCCTGTATTGGAGCAGTATCCTCAGAAGAATACAACGCCAGAGTACAAAATTTCATCGATAAAAATAGTTTCGAAAACCAAAATATGCTGCTTATCGATAAAGGAAGAACCATCAGCGAACGATCAGTTGTTATGATCGAAAACGGCATCTATAAAGGATTTGCCTTTTACGATTTAAATTACCAAATCAATAATGTAGAGATCCTCCGTAACATTATCATCCCAATGCAAAATAATCGTGACACAAAAAACATCATTCAAGGTCATGTACGAAGAAACAAAACGCTAAAAATAATAAAATTTTAAAAGTCTAATTTAATTTGTAGCTATTCCAGCTGTACACTACAACTCCTCATTATTCTAGTTGTTTTTCTAGGGCATAAAAGGAACTTCCTTTGGTCGTTCTTTTAAACCCATAAAAACTAACTTTCATAATTCCGGGGTTTTCGCTTCCATCTGGGCTAAGAAAAATGAAATACTTAATCACTATTATCGGACCAACAGCCATCGGAAAAACTTACTTAAGTATCGTTTTGGCTAATTACTTCAAATGCGAAATCATTTCCTGCGACAGTAGACAGTTTTTCAAGGAAATGACAATTGGGACAGCAGTGCCAAGCAAATCAGAGCTTGAAACTGTAAAACACCACTTTATCCAGACCAAATCTATTTTTGAAAACTATACGGTAGGTGATTTCGAAAAAGAAGCAATTACAAAACTAGACGAATTATTTTTAACAAATGATTATGCCATAGTAGTAGGTGGATCAGGTTTGTATGTAGACGCCATTTTAAAAGGTTTTGATGAATTTCCAGAAATAGAAGCTTCAGTTCGCACTACTATAAACACAAATTACGAAAAACTGGGAATCGGATATTTACAACAAAACCTCGAAGTACTAGACCCTAATTATTATAAAACGCTATCCATCGAAAATCCACAAACCTTGCAAAATCCGCAACGCATGATGCGTTTTGTAGAAGTATGTGTAGGTTCGGGAAAACCATATTCTTCCTTTATAAATCAAAAACAAAACAGTCGCACCTTTACTCCTATTTTAATTGGTCTGGAAGCCGACAGAAAGGTAATTTATAACCGAATCAATCAGCGCGTAGATCTCATGATAAATGACGGACTTCTAGCTGAAGCAAAAACGTTATTCCCAAATAAAGAGCTGAATGCACTGCAAACCGTGGGTTACAGAGAACTATTCAGTTATTTTGATAGAGAAATTTCATTAGAATTTGCTATCGAAGAAATAAAGAAAAACACTAGACGGTTTTCAAAACGCCAACTGACTTGGTTTAAAAGAAACGAAAATACAAAATGGTTTGATTTTGAAACGCCTTATGAAACTGTTGTTGCATACATTAATTCAAAAAATAATCCATAATATCTATACCTACAATTAAAATTCATAATTTATAATTCATAATTCTCAACATGCCGATCGCTCCAAATTTCACCTCAATTTTAAGCAAAGACTGGGAAATCAACTTTACACAATGCACACCAAATGGCTATTTAAAATTCACAGATCTGTGTAATATTTTACAGTTAACTGCGGCAGCACATTCAGAAGTAGGTGGCATCAGTTTTACAGACATGCAGGAATTCGACCAAGCATGGGTTTTGAGCCGAATGCGTGTTGAAATCTCTAAATTACCAAAATGGGGAGATACAGTAACCGTAAAAACATGGATCAACTCCTTAGAGAACTCGCGTTCCGTTCGGGCATTGGAAATGCATGTAAATGGGGAAAAAATTGTAGGTTCTGAAACTTTTTGGGC
>JAYTBZ010000348.1:0-13007 GCA_043736705.1 Flavobacterium sp.
AATTACACCAGAAGGAATGGGTTTTCAAATCACTGATTTTGATCAAAAATCAATGTATCCAGGCCAAATTATTCAATACAAAGTAACCCCACTCTTTGGGATCACCCTGTCATGGATGACACTGATTACTTGTGTAAAAGAAAACAGTTATTTCATCGATGAACAAAAATTTGGACCCTATAGTTTTTGGCATCACAAGCATTTCTTTGAAGCAACACCTACTGGAACTAAAATGACTGATGTAGTGCACTACGGATTGCCATTGGGAATTTTAGGACGTGTAATGAATACGGTAGTGGTGAAAAATAAACTAAAATCCATTTTTGAATATCGGGTTACTAAAGTGGATGAACTATTCAATAATAAGTAATGAGCAAGCAAGTAGTTTCCATTTTTTGGTTCAGACGTGATTTGCGTCTCGAGGATAATATAGGATTGTTTCACGCGCTGAAATCTCAATATCCTGTAATACCTGTTTTTATTTTTGATGAGGCAATTTTAAATAAGTTACCAAAAAATGATCCCCGGGTTGGATTTATTCATGAAAATCTTTCTAAAATAAATGCACAGCTAGAGGAAATAGGGAGCTCCCTTTTAGTTCAAAAAGGAGAAACTGAAACCGTTTGGCAGACGTTATTGACACAGTATGATGTCAAAGAAGTTTTTTTTAATAAGGATTATGAACCATATGCTGTAAAACGCGATACTACTATTTGTGAACTATTAGAAGCTAATCATGTTGTTGCGTATTTATTCAAAGATCAAGTTATTTTCGAAGAAAAAGAAATCACAAAAGCAGATGGATTGCCATATACCGTTTATACTCCTTTTAAAAATAAATGGTTAGAAAAATACAAATCGATGGCTCCAGTACAGGAGTATGATGCAACTTCACTGTACAGTAATTTTCACAAAGATAGTTTTGTGATCCCTACTTTAAGCGAAATAGGTTTTGAGGAGAGTCTCATCAAAGTTAAGCCGCATAATCTTAAATTCATAAGTAATTATCAAGACACGCGAGATTTTCCAGCTATGGACAAAACCTCGTATCTATCACCTCATTTGCGGTTTGGAACAGTAAGTGTACGCAAATTAGTTAACTGGGCTTTTCATAAAAATGATGTTTTTTTGAGTGAACTTATTTGGAGAGAGTTTTTTATGCAAATCCTTTACAGTTTTCCTAAAGTAGTTAATCGTAATTTCAAATCGGCGTACGATGGGATTCAGTGGCGCAATGACGAAGCCGATTTTAAACGTTGGTGTTCAGGAAATACGGGTTATCCGATGGTAGATGCAGGAATGCGCCAGCTTAATGAAACGGGTTATATGCACAATAGAGTTCGTATGGTCGTGGCTAGTTTTTTATGCAAGCATTTATTAATCGAATGGCAGTGGGGCGAAGCATATTTTGCTGAAAAATTGCTAGATTATGAGATGTCTGCCAATGTAGGGAATTGGCAATGGGCAGCAGGTACTGGTTGTGATGCAGCACCCTATTTTAGAGTATTTAACCCTGAAATTCAGCAAAAGAAATTTGATGAAAAAGGAATCTACATTCGCAAATGGATTAAAGAATTCGATTTGGGCTATGGAAAACCTATGGTAGAGCATGCTATGGCTAGAGACCGAGCTATTGCTACTTATAAAGCGGGGATTTTGAAATAAAAAAAATACAGATTGAATGGTGTTGTTGTACCGTTCAATCTGTACGATCCTATTTCCAGTAGGTGCGGAATAGGATATATCGTTATTCTTTAATTAATTTATTGAGCATTCCATTAAAAATAAAACCATGGAACGGCAAAACAGAATACCAATAGAGTTTGCCCAAAATTCCTTTGGGTCTAAAAGTAGCAGATTGATACAAAGTGTGATTTATAATTTTAAATTCGAGCCAAGCTTCGCCTGGTAGTTTCATTTCGGCAAACAAAATAAGTTTACCTTCTTCTTTATTTGCATACAAAACCCTCCAAAAATCTAAAGCGTCTCCAGAATGTATATCGTGTCTGTTGGTTCTTCCTCTTCTGGAGCCAACGCCACCATATAATTTATCAATAAAGCCACGTAAGTTCCAGAGCCAATCGCCATAATACCAGCCTGAATCGCCACCTATAGACCAAATTTTGTTTATGGTAAACTCCCGATCAATAAGTTCCATTTTTCTACGGTCGATAAAACAGTCCTTTTTGGGAACTTTTAAGTAGCCCGACATATTGCTTGAAAATCGGCCGCTTACTAAGGAATCTTTCCAGCTAGACGCTACCTTATCTTCATCAATTTTTATCAAAGCGCGTGAGAGCCCTTGTTTATAGGTCATTGGGATTACATCCAACAATTTGTTTATACGATTATCGCTGCAAACAACTTCTACTTTCATGCTGCTAACCAATGCTGATGCGAGGCGGTAGGAGGTTGACGTGAAAAAATACAACCAATAGGATGACAGTTTAGGAGTCATTATAGGCACGGTAAAAATCCATCTTTTTAGATGTTTCGCTTCTGCAAAACCCAAAAGCATTTCTTTATACGTTAATATATCAGGTCCACCAATGTCAAAACTTTGGTTGTACGTAAGCGGATTTAATAATGATTTTGATAAAAACTCTAGCACATCAGGAATGGCAATGGGCTGGCATCTAGTGTTGAGCCACTTTGGGGTAATCATAATAGGTAGCTTATTCACTAAGTCCCGAATGATATCAAAGGACGCACTTCCTGAACCTACTATGATTCCAGCTCGTAAAGTAGTGGTTGCAAATGTACCAGTATTTAAAATTTCTTCTACTTTTTTCCTCGAAGACAAATGTTTTGATAATGATGTATCGTTGACAATACCGCTCAAATAAATCACTTGTTTCGCTTTAGTGCCATTCAAGCGGGTTACAAAATGATGTGCAGATTGGCTCTCAAGTTCATCATAATTAGCGTCAGATCCTGACATGGAGTGAATCAAATAATAGGCAGCATCAATTTCATAGGGTATCGCTACCAATGTATCTTCATCAAGAAAGTCAACTTCTATGATTGTAATATGGCTAATACAGTCAATTGGACAATAAAATCTATTTTTATCTCTTACACAACAGATTATTTCGTGACCTTGTTCTACCAATAATGGCAAAAGTCGCTTCCCGATATAACCTGTTGCACCTGTTAAGAGAATTTTCATACTGTATAATTTTAATCACTTAGAAATAAGATTAATAAAAGGTATTATATTCTTTAGTATCCTTACGTCAGTTTAAACCATACTTTAAATAAAATAGCTATAATGTAATGTTAAGCTATGTTCAGAAGTATCATTTTGTAAATAATTCGCTCGCTATGAAAAAAATAAATTTGTAATTAAATAACAACAGATTTAGTTATCGTAATCCATTGTTTAATATTTATAAAGTAAAGTTAACTCAATTTATTCGAAACAAGACTAATGAACTCTTTCCTTGTTTTATCTTTCTCAAAAGCACCTGTAAATGATGAAGTAGTTGTCACAGAATTTTGTTTTTGTATCCCACGCATTTGCATACACATGTGCTGAGCTTCGATTACAACTGCTACTCCTAGTGGGTTTAAAGCGTCTTGTATACAATTCTTAATTTGGTCAGTCAATCGTTCTTGCACTTGCATTCTTCTAGCAAAAGCATCGACCACTCTTGGAATTTTACTTAAACCAACAATCTTACCATTTGGAATATAAGCGACATGTGCTTTACCAAAAAATGGTAACATGTGGTGTTCACACATCGAATAGACTTCTATATCTTTTACCACAATCATTTGTTGGTGATCTTCTGTAAACATAGCTGATCTCAATATTTCCAGGGGATCAAGTCCGTAACCATGTGTTAAATACTGCATGGCTTTGGCAACACGTTCTGGAGTTTTAAGTAGCCCTTCACGGTTTACGTCTTCGCCTAAGTTTTCAATTATTACTTTATAATTATCAGCTAAAGCTTCTGTTATTTCAGTATCGTATTGTTCAATTTTCTCGTAACTTTTCATTTCTTTTATCATTGTATTCTGTATATCTATTTTATTGTAAGCAATTATTTTTAAATTTTGAATGTAACGATTCCATAATCCATTTCAAATATTTGACCGGAGATGGATTTCGCATTTTCAGAAATTAAGAAGTTGGCCATATTAGCAACTTCTAAGGGTTTTAGATAGCCTTTCATTGGGTGGCGTTCTATCATATTTTCTTTCATGCGGTCGTTTCTTAAAATACCAGCTGCAAGCGATGTCTCGGTAATGGTTGGTGCTATGGCATTGATGCGCACTACCGAAGCCAGTTCAGCCCCCAATGATTTTACCAATCCTTCGACACCCGCTTTTGCAGTAGCGATGCTTGCGTGAAAGGGCATTCCTAATTTTGCTGCTACTGTGCTGAACAAAACGATTGAAGGATCTGTACCTTTCCGTAGAACAGGTAAATATTTTTGGATTGCCTTGACTGCTCCAATTACATTAATTTCAAAATCGTTTTTGAAATCGTCAATACTCAAACTTCCAATAGGTTTCAAGTTAATAGATCCAGGGCAATAAATCAGAGTATCTATCGCTTCAATCTCAGGAAGTGCTTCTTTCAAAACATCTACCGAAAAATGTTTTAGGTTGGGATGGGTGATTTCAGGAGCATTTCTACTGATGTTGTAAACTAAGTTATTCTCTAACTGTTGCAACAAAATAGCGCTACCAATTCCTTTACTACCACCAATAATTACTATGTTTTTCATATCTGTTATTCAATCAGTTATTTAAATTAAGCTCAAGTTTATTTGTTAGTATCTAAAATTACCTTTTAGAAATCTTATTGTTATTGATTTGTCGCTGCATGGTACATTTAAAACGACCCTCACGGAATTCGCGTAATTTTTCATGTTTGGTTTTGCGACCTTGCACACGTTCACGCCACATTCTAAAACTAGATGGTTTCATTTCGGTTCGCATCAAGTTGATTACTTCCTGCTCTTTTAATCCAAACTGCAGTAAAATAGCATCAAAAGTGGTTCGGTCTTCCCATGCCATTTCGATGATTCGGTCTTTTTCTAAATCGGTAAGTTCTTTTTTTGTGGTCACGCTATTTTAAATATTAAATTCTTGTTCTTGTTAAAACTCGTTTTGCTAAAAGATTATTCACTATCGCCAATATCAGCCATAGTATGCAATCGTAGTATTCGTGTACTCTCTTCTTTGACCAGTGGGTTTTTCTTCATTTTCCATAAAAAATCACTAGCAAATTTTCGTGTTCTTTCCATATTTACGATCGGTTTTGGATAATTAACACCCACTTCAAAGTCGTTAAATTTTTGATCCAAATACGTCATTTTATAAGGTTCATGTATAAAAGCACGGGGTAAGGTGCTTAATTCAGGAACCCATTTTTTGATGAACTCACCTTCAGCATCGTGTTCGTAGCTGTTTTTTATCGGATTGTAAATACGCAACATATTAATACCAGTTTCACCCGCTTGCATTTGTAACTGCGGAAAATGAATGCCTGGCTCAAAATCCAGAAACATTTGTGATAAATGCTGTGTGGCTTCCTGCCAAGGTTGCCATAAATTATGCGTAAAAAAGGAAACCAACATCGCTCGCATCCTAAAGTTTAGATACCCTGTTTCATTCAAGCAGCGCATACAAGCATCCACTAATGGAAAACCTGTTTGTCCTGTTTTCCAGGCAATGATATAATTTTCGTTCACTTTTTTATCCAAAGAATGAAAACCTTTATTCACGCTTTCGAATTCCATAATTTCCTCCATTTCAAATTTTTGTATGAAATGAGCTTGCCAAGTCAATCTGGACAGGAACGAGTCAATTTGTTTTTTATCACTGCAGTGTAATCTAAAAGTTGCGGCTTTTTGTAACACTTGTCTAGAGGATAAATTTCCCCAAGCTATGTAAGGCGACAACCTGCTGCAACTTTTTCGCGCTAGCAAGGGTTTTGATATATGAGAGCTGTAATTATGATAGCGATTATCAAAAAAAGTATGGAGATATTTATCTGCCATAGTAGCGCCTCCTTTTTGGAAAATAGCATCAGGAATAGTTGTCAGATCTGTTTTTTCAATTGCGTTTTCTAAATCATTGATTTCCTCTAAACAGATATAATGATCTGGTTTTGAATCAAAGTCAAACTGCGGCTGGTTCATATACTTCTCCCATTTAGAAACCCAATTATTTCTATTTTTGAGAGCTCTAAATATACCATTATTGATGTTTTCTACCCAGTTGATTAAATTATTTTTACAGAAACGTTTAAAGGTTTTATCTCTTTCGTAAGTAACTTTCAAACCTGTTTCTTGGTGAGAAAATACATTGTCAATTTTATAGGTTTCCTCTAAAATATTAAACACTTGAAGCACTTCAGATGAAACAGCTAGCACTTTAGTATTAGATTTTCCCAATTGTTTGTTAATATCAACTAGTGATTGTTTGATGAAATTCCAATGTCTCTTACTATAATGGGAATCATTTTCTAATGATTTTTCGAAAACATAAAGCAACAAGGTAGGAATACCTGTTTTAGTGGCATTAAAAATCGCTTCGTTATCCTGTAAACGAAGGTCTCTTTTAAACCAAACAACATTAATATGTTTTTTATTAATACTCATCTATTCTTTTAAAATAATTTTTGTTGCAGCCACAATTTTTGAAATTTAAATTGCCCATCATAGTTGGATGCTTGTAACTTGATATTGAATTTGCGATCTCTAGGGTCGTTACCCACACCTGAAACATACATCCAGTTTCCGTAGTTGCTGTGTACATCATAATCTACAAGCATGGCTTCAAAATACGCTGCTCCAATACGCCAATCAATCAATAAATCCTTAGCAAAATAAGACGCCACATTTTGTCTGCCGCGGTTACTCATGAAGCCTGTTTCGCGTAATTCGATCATATTGGCATTTACAAAAGGCTCTTTTGTGGTGCCGTTAATCCAACCTTTTATCGCCAATTGATTGTTTTTCCAATCATAATCTCGATCTAATATTCCACCAATTTTAAATATGGTGTCTCCATTTTTCAAGGAAATATATTTAAAATAATCTCTCCAAATCAATTCAAATATGAGCCAATAAGTAGATTCGTTTTTCTCTATTTCTTCTTCATAATTTAAAATCTCCCAGTATATTTTTCTAGGAGAAAGGGTTCCGTTTGCCAACCACGGAGAAAATTTAGAACTAAAATCAGTTCCTACTAAACCATTGCGAGTCAGTTTGTAAACACTTAGTTTTTTAGTTTCCCAAAAATAATTTTTCAGTCTTTTTAAGGCTTGATTTTCACCACCTAAAAAAGGAAATGCAGATCTTGGATCTGGGATAAAAGCATCAAAACCAAGGATTTCTAGAGTTGGAATTTCAGTTACATTGTCTTGCCAATTTTGTTTTGGTAAAGCGAGTATTTCAAATTCTTCTCGAACTTTAGAACGTTTTTCACATTGATTCCTGAATTGTGTAAAAACATTTGGAATCGAATCAATAGAAAACGGAATATCCTCTGGATGAAATAAAAATTGATTGTACGTTCCTAAGAATTTGGTTTCCTTGCAATTTGCTTTTACAGCCTCAAGTACTTTAGATTCCTCACTGGTCCATTCGTTTTGAAAGTAAACAGTCGTGATCTCATGCTCAGTAATAAGTTGCGGAACTACTTTTTCAGGCTTATCGAAATGTACCAATAACGGAATGTTTAATTTCGACAAATTTGCTCTTAATTCCGCCACGGATTCGATCAGGAACTTAGCTCTGAATTTTTCTGTCTTTTTAAAACCAAATCGAGATTCTTCAAAATGTCTTGGATCAAAACAATATACAGCGAGTACGCTTTCATTATTTTCGACCGCATTAAATAAGGATTCATTATCATGAACTCTTAAATCGTTTCTGAACCAGATTAACCCTTTTTGTTTCTTTTGCATTTTTCGCTACAATATTTAACTTCTTCCCATACTTTTTCCCATTTCTTGCGCCAGTCAAACGGTCTGTTGCAGACTAAGCACATTTTAGATGGTAGATTCCCTTTTTGCACTAGTTGTATTTCTCATATTCGTTAACCACAATAGTTGCTTTTAAATCAAACATCAAATTGTATAATCCAAAAAATGTACGGTTCATATATATAAAGTGTTTCGACCCGCGATTACCATTCATTTTTTTCAAATTTGTATCTTTAGAAAAACGCTCCCCTAATTGTGCAATACTGTCAAAAAATGATTCATCAGAGAAATCGAAAGTTTTGGCTTGGAACGGTTTTGTAAATAAGGATAACAAGTCATGAAACATCTCAGTGAAATAAGCTACTTCTTCCTTTGAATCATCCGTTCTTAATATTTCTAATTCGAATAATTTAGCATTAAAAATTTTGGGATCGTTGATTACTTTTTTATCAATCAATTCAAAATAGGGCGTGTAGAAATCTGTTGGTATTTGTTTCATGCAACCAAAGTCTAATGCTACCAATTCGTTAGAATCGTTAACTAAGAAGTTTCCAGGATGCGGATCAGCATGTACTTTTTTCAAAATATGGATTTGATACATGTAGAAATCCCACAAGGCTTGACCGACTTTGTTCGCTACTTCTGTATCACTATTAGACTTAGCAAATTCAGAAAGATGCTTTCCTGTCATCCAATCCATAGTGATGATTTTTTCTGTCGAAAATTCAGGATAATATCTTGGAAAAACCAGATTTTCAATTTTTTCGCAGGCTGCAACAACTTCCTGACTTTGTTTTAATTCCAATAAATAATTGGTTTCTTCAATCAATTTGTCTTCTACTTCTTTGAAATACTTGTCAGAATCTTTTCCTTGTAGGTTAAACATTCTAATTGCAATAGGTTTTACCATTGACAAATCAGAGGAAATACTGTTGGCTACACCTGGATATTGAATTTTAACTGCTAATTTTTTACCATCTTTTAAAGCCACATGCACTTGCCCAATACTCGCAGCGTTTACAGAAGTAGCATTGAATTCGTCAAAAATTTCATTTGGTGCTTTACCAAAATTATTTTTGAATGTTTTCAACACTAATGGCGCTGATAATGGCGGAACTGAAAATTGCGATAGCGAAAACTTTTCAACATACGCTTGTGGCAAAAAACTTTTGTCCATGCTTAGCATTTGCGCTACTTTTAGGGCACTTCCTTTTAAACTTTTTAGTCCATCATAAATATCTTCGGCATTGTCTTCGTTTAATTTATCACGCGTCAAGTCAGAGTTTACCATTTTTTCTCCGTAGTACTTCAAATAATTTACGCCCACTTTGGCACCAGTTTGCACCAGTTTAGTAGCTCTTTCAATTTTTGAAGTTGGGATGTAGTCAATTGTTTTCATTATTTATTGTATATTTTTTCTTTGAAAATAAATTTTCCAAAATCAATTAAGCTGTCAATAGGAGCAATGTTCATCAGTTCAAATGTTGCTTTTACTGATTTTTCGATATAGATATCTGTTTTCTCGAATGCTGGAGAAGCATCATCTAACCAAAATTTAATAGTCAACAACAGCTGAATCCAAGATGTTTCTATAAATGTTTTTTCTTGAAAATTTTGAAAACGTTCTTGTTGTGTTCTAAAATCATCGGTGATAATTTCAATTAAGAAATTTTTATAGCTATTTCTTAAACCGGATAAAAGAGCTAATTTTTTTAATTGATTGTTGTGTTCTTTCAATACCATTACAACATAGCTTCTATTGGCTGTAAGGATTTCAAAAAAGGTAAAGTAAAAACTGAGCATTTTACTTTTCATGTCATACATCTCATATTCCTTATTTTTGTGTAATAAATCGATTGTTTTTTCGATAAACATTTTAAAAATTTCTTTTTCGATGCTTTCAATAGTTCCAAAAAACGCGTAGAATTCTGTTTCTGTAAAATCATTTAGTTTTGTAAAATGATAAACTGACTTTGGTTTCTCGCTGTTTTCAAGTACATAATTCATGTACATTGAAACTATTTTATCTTTTGTGATGGTTGATTTTTTAGTTGCCATTTTTCGTGTATTTCAAATTAGAGTATAAAGGTAGTAAATGTTTAACTATATATTAATAAAGTTAAACAAAATTTAATATAATTTTATGTCGTTATAAATTGTTAGATTTACATTATTATGAAAAAGAATGTTTTAATAAGTGGGGGTTCTGGCTTTATAGGGAGTCATTTAGCAAGTTTATTAGTTGCAAAAGGATACTCTGTTGCTATACTAAGTCGAACTGAAAAACAAAATAGAGGTGACATTTCCTATTACAAATGGGATGTCGCCAAGATGACAATCGATGAAAACGCTGTTATAAAAGCAGATTTCATCATACACTTGGCTGGTGAGAATATCGCTGAAAAAAGATGGACAGCCAAACGGAAAGCTGAAATTATCGATAGCAGAGAGCAGTCAACTCAACTGCTGTATTCGGTATTAAAAAAGAATAATAAAAAACTAGAAGCATTTATTTCGGCATCAGCAATTGGTATTTATGGTGCTGTAAATGGACAAGAAATTTGTACAGAACAAATGGCACCTGCCAATGATTTCTTGGGTTATACCTGTCAGAAGTGGGAAGAATCGTTAGATTTTATTGAAAATTTAAACATTCGAACGGTTAAAATACGCACGGGATTAGTGCTGGGAAAAAACGAAGGGTTTTTGAGTAAACTGGTTCCGCTTTTTAAAAACAGATTAGGTTCAGCCATAGGTTCAGGAGAGCAGTATATGCCATGGATTCATATCGATGATTTGTGTTCCATGTATTTGCAAGCAATTTTAAATCCTACAATGGAAGGTGCTTATAATGCAGCTATTTTTGACGACACTACTAACACTATTTTTTCTAAAACCCTAGCTCGTATTTACGGATATTCGATATGGTTGCCTAATGTTCCAGCTTTTATTTTAAAATTGGTTATGGGTGAAATGGCCGTTATTGTCTTAACGGGACGCAGGGTTTCATCAGATAAAATCGAACAAGTGGGTTTTCAATTTAAATTCAAAAACTTGGATGTAGCATTAAGGGATTGTTTAACAAAATAAGTTTATTGTAAGACACAACGGATTGTTACATTTACAGTTTTAGATATTTTATTTTCCACTATAGCGGGGATTTTGATGTTAAAATCAGCAATGTTTAATATAATAGATGTCACAAGTTCTAATCCGTTGTCTGTTTTTTTCAAAAATCCTACACAGTTTATTTTTTTAGTTTTACCATGAATAGTAATCTTTCCACTAATTTGATGCTGTTTTGCAGTTGAAGTACAATTTTTTAAATCAAATTTTTCGATTCTACCCTTGAAAATAGCTCTAGGATACTCGTCACTTTCTAAGTAATTATCATTAAAATGTTCTTGCATCAAAATTCTTTCAAACTGAAAATCCTTAATATACATCCAACAGGTAAAATCACCAGTTTTAGTTATTAAAACGCAGTTTGTTTTTTTATTAATAGCTTTTACTTCTTCAAAAAATGGAATTGAAGCCTCAAAAAGTACGATTCCGCGGTAAGTCATCATTTTTTCTTGAGCATGAACGTGAAAGACAAAAAACAAAAGTAACAGTATTGTAATTTTTTTCATGGAATTGATGAATTGAATTACTTAAAGTTACAAAAAATATTTTTAAAAGATAAGACTTAGACGACTAAAAAATAAATTAAATACATTATTTTTCGCTTTTAAATTAAAAAAAAAAGGAATCTTTTTTTTAATATTTTAGCAGTGTTTCTTGCTTTTTTTAGAACTAAAGTTTGATAAAGTTAGTCTTGTATGGCTAATTTAAGGTTGTATTTTTTTAAGTTTTCTAGCATTTCTATCGAGTTGTAATCAAATTTTTCTTCATGCAATTGTTTTTCTTTTTTCAACTCAATTTCTTTAATGCAATTGGAAAAGCGACGCACTTCATTTTTATTCGATAAAATTAGTCCAGGAACAAGCATACTGTTGCCTTGCTCGTCTTTGGCAACCATCGTAAAATAGGAAGAATTACAATGTTTAATAATTCCTGTTTGAATATTCTCGGCTTCTACACGAATACCAATAACCATAGCACTTTTACCAACATAATTTACAGAAGCTTTCATAGTCACTAGTTCCCCAACTTCTATAGGCTTAAGAAAATTTACCGTGTCTACAGAAGCCGTTACACAATAATTTCCAGAAAATTTTGAAGCGCAAGCAAAAGCAATTTGATCCAATAAAGATAATATATAACCTCCATGAATTTTTCCGCTAAAGTTCGTGTGCGAAGGAAGCATTAGTTCAGAAATACTGATATTTGATGAAGCTACAGTTTTAAAGGTTCTATTCATTTATTTGATTTTAAAAGGCGAGTTTACTTTTTTTACAGCGGTAATAAAGTAGCGGGTATCGCCCCACCATGGAAGCGTTCGGTAGCGTTCCACATAGTTTACTTGAACATATTGACCTTCCATATCTTTTAAATCAGCAATCACTTTTTCTTCACTATCCATCACAGAAAAAGTAAAAATCTGTGCTCCAGAAATTCCTTGACTAATTTCACCTTCCCAAGTTTTGAATGCAACTCCTTTGTGACTGACCTTGATCAACTCACCAGATCGCACGCCTTCACTGTAGGTTGCTGTGTATAAAAAGCCAAAATATCCTGCTACTCCTACTACAAGGATAACTGTGATAATCAATAAAATTTTTTTCATTTTAAATTTAGTTTAAAAGTTTGTTTTCGTCTTTTTCTGCTCGGTTTAATATGCTCTCGGGAAGTGCTTTTTTAGCTTTAGCCCCCATTTTTTTTAATTTCTCGACACTTACAATTAAATTTCCTTTCCCTTCTACCAGTTTGTTCATGGCACCACTGTATTCTGTTTTGCTTTCGTCTATTTTTTTTCCTATTTTTATTAAATCACCCACAAAACCTTCGAATTTATCATACAAAGCACCAGCTTGCCTAGCAATTTCGAGTGCGTTTTCTTGCTGCTTCTGGTTGGTCCACATGCTGTCAATAGTTCGCAAAGTAGCTAATAAAGTGGCAG
>JAYTBZ010000349.1:0-5717 GCA_043736705.1 Flavobacterium sp.
AATTTAAATAACATTTGAATCATGGCAAAGAAAACCGTAGCATCGTTACAAACATCTTCTAAGAGATTATCAAAAGCCATCAAAATGGTGAAATCTCCAAAAACAGGTGCATATACATTCGTAGAATCTATTATGGCTCCTGAAGCTGTTGATGAATTCTTGAAAAAGAAATAATTAACATTCACATTATATAGAAAAGCTACTTTCATTCGGAAGTAGCTTTTTTATTTTCTATATTTACCTTTAGAAAATTGTATTAGTTCTGTGACTTAAATACTTCATTCTTAATACTATCTTACAATGAGTTTTTTAAAAAAAATATTTTCATCAGAGAAAAAAGATCCTAATTTTAGCGAACAAGCAAAGGAAACTTTAGATAAAGGTCTAGAAAAATCAAAAACAAATTTCTTTTCGAAGCTTACGAAAGCCGTTGCAGGAAAGTCGAAAGTAGATGAAGAAGTCTTAGATAATCTGGAGGAGATTCTTGTTGCTTCAGATGTGGGTGTGAATACAACTTTAAAAATAATTACCAGAATTGAGAATCGTGTTGCTACCGATAAATACATTGGAACAGACGAACTGAATCAAATTCTTAGGGATGAGATCGCTGCTTTACTTGCTGAGACTAACACAGGTGAATCTACTCAATTTGTAATACCTACACAAACCAAACCTTACGTTTTAATGGTAGTGGGAGTAAATGGTGTTGGCAAAACAACTACTATTGGTAAATTAGCCTATCAGTTTAAAAAAGCCGGTTACAATGTTGTTCTTGGTGCAGCTGATACGTTTCGCGCGGCAGCGATTGATCAGTTGCAAATTTGGGCGGATCGAGTAGGAGTTCCCATTGTCCGTCAAGATATGGGGAGTGATCCAGCATCGGTAGCATTTGATACGTTACAATCTGCAGTTGCGCAAAATGCTGATGTCGTTATTATTGATACCGCAGGTCGTTTGCATAATAAAATTAACTTGATGAATGAATTGACCAAAGTGAAACGAGTAATGCAAAAAGTAGTTGCTGATGCACCACATGATGTAATGCTGGTTTTAGATGGATCAACAGGTCAGAATGCTTTTGAACAAGCTAAACAGTTTACTGCAGCTACAGAGGTAAGTTGTTTAGCGGTTACCAAACTTGATGGTACTGCCAAAGGTGGTGTTGTGATTGGAATCTCAGATCAATTTCAAATTCCAGTTAAATACATTGGTGTTGGAGAGGGAATTGAGGATCTTCAGGTGTTTAATAAGTATGAATTTGTAGATAGTTTTTTTAAATAATTAATTAGAATGGATTTCTCTTCTTTGAAAAACACACCTCCGATGTATCTTTATTTGGTAAGCATCATTTCTTTCGTATTAGCAAATTTGATTCGGGATAAAAGTATTGGTTTCTATTATTTTCTGTTAATAGTAGGCTTCATTTTTTTTGTTCTCGGTTTTATTAGACGTTTGAAAACAAAATAATTACTGATACAAAGCACTAATTTTTTGCCATAAAACGGTATCAAAATCAGATAATGCAAATGTTGGATTGTCTGGATTGGCAACATCTCCCATTCGGATTACGACCATTTTTTTGCTGGGGATAATGTATATTTTTTGATCGTTTTTTCCTAATGCCATAAACATATCAACTGGTGCAGTAGGTATTAAATTCCCATTAAATTGCAGCTGACTTTGTGGTAAATGATAACTGGATTTGCCATTCAACCACCACAAATACCCATAACTAAGATTTATATTTTGTGAGGTAGTTGTTGCTAGCGTAAAATAATTTTCATTTAAAACAACATTATTTTCCCATTTCCCTTTGTTCAAAATTAATAATCCAAAACGAGCCATAGAACGGGAATTACTACCATAAACAGAATTATTTCCCAGTTGAAACCAAGTACCTTCCATCCCTATTTTATCTTTTAGACGGGTATTGAAATAGGTATTCCAGGGTTGACCGCTAGCTTGCGCCACTACATCTTGTAATTTTACATATACATTGTGATAGGCCCAGCGTGTTCCTGCATCACCTATGTAGGTAAGATTAGCTGGTGTGACATTATCTGAGCTGTCATCCAGTCCCGAAGTCATATTTAGTAAGTGTTTGTTGGTAATCAAGTTTTCTTTGGCTAGGGGTAAGCTAGTCCAACCCGTTCCAATATATTGCGAAACTTTAGCATTGATGTCGATGAGGTTTTCTTGTTGGGCGATTCCTGTTACGGTTGACGTTAATGTTTTTCCAGCACTTGCCCAATACCAAAAAGCATTGGCATCGTGTCCGTTAAAATAATTTTCTACTACAATTCTACCATTGACAAGAATTATAAATGATTTGGAATTTTTGAGTTGCAAATAATCCAATAGTGGTTGCACTGCGGCTGTTTTCCAACCTAAACTTGTAATTGATTTGGTTTCCCAAACGGAACTATTGATTGGTGGGAAGTATAATGCCTCTGAGGGAATTGGACTTGGAGTTGTTTCAACAGAATCAGAATTGCAGCTTATAAACAATATTAGAATGAGTACGCTGTAGATTAATTTTGACATCTTTCTTATTATTAGTTACTAATTCCTTTAAGACCAAAAATATAGAAAATAGTTTAATGTGTTCTACTATTTTTGTTTTCTTTGAATTTAATAAGAGTAACTTTGTATGTATAATAAACGTGATTTAATTCGAATTCTTTAGCCCTGATGGAAGCGGCATCCCACGCTTTTTTTGCGTGGATATAGCGTACAGCAGGAAATAGCTCCTAAAATATTTAAGATTATGAAAAAAACATATAGCATTTTACTAGTAGTATTTCTTTTTGTGGCGTGTCAGCAAAAGATAAAGCCCGAGGATGTTTCAAAAATTAACGGCTATTGGGAGGTGAAAAAAGTTGTTTTTGACTCGGAAAAAGACAAGAAATATGGGATGAATGAGGTGTTTGATTATTTTGAAATAAAAAATAATAAAGGTATTCGGAAAAAGGTGATGCCGCAATTGGATGGTACTTTTTTAGTAAATGATGCGTTTGAAAATGTAACTGTTCGCTTTGCAGATGAAAAGGTATTTTTAGATTACGCGACACCTTATATGAAGTGGAGTGAAGAAGTGATAGCGCTTTCAGCGGAAGAGTTGGTGCTGCTAAATAAAGATAAAATGGAGTATCACTACAAGAAAGCAACAGCAATAAATGTAATAGGTAATGGCAAAACGACTAAATAATCAAAGCACGATTGGGGATGTTTTGAAGCAAATTATCCAAGTTAATAAATTGCAACCCGGAATGGATCAAATTGATGTGAAGGATGCTTGGAAAAATCTTATGGGTAATGGCGTGAACAGTTATACAAAGAATGTTGTTTTAAAAGGTAGTACGTTGTATGTTGAGTTAACTTCGTCTGTTTTGCGTGAAGAATTAAGTCACGGGAAGTCTAAAATTGTGGCGATGATTAATGAGGAATTAAGACGTGATGTGGTGAAAGATGTCGTTTTGAGATAGATTTTAAGTGTTCAGTTTTTAGTGATTAGTTTCGGTTTTCAGATTCATAAAAAAATCCCGTTTTGAAACGGGATTTTCTGTTTATATGATTTTCTATATCTTAATTCAAAAATCGTTAATTTTAAATCATAAATTAAAACTGCTCTCTTCCAGCAAAATGGAAAGCACCTTCGATAGCTGCATTTTCATCGCTATCAGAACCGTGAACTGCATTTTCTCCAATAGAAGTTGCGTATGCTTTACGGATAGTTCCTTCTGCAGCTTCAGCAGGATTTGTAGCACCAATTAAAGTTCTAAAATCTTCAACTGCGTTATCTTTTTCTAAAATAGCAGCAACAATTGGTCCTCTTGACATGAATTCAACTAATTCACCATAGAAAGGTCTTGCAGCATGTACTTCGTAAAAAGCTTGAGCATCAGCAACAGTTAATTGTGTTAATTTTAAAGAAATGATTTTGAAACCTGCAGTTGTAATCATTGCAAGTATGTTTCCGATGTGTCCGTTTGCAACAGCATCAGGCTTAATCATTGTAAATGTTCTATTAGTAGCCATCTTTTTATTTTTTAAATTTTGTGCAAAAATAGGATTTTTTTATTGATTATTATTACAATTTCAGTATTCAAATTGTCATTTTCTTATTAAAGTATAACAGTGTTGAATGTGTGCTCTAATGGTTTTAGTTGCTTTACCAAAGTAGGAATCAGGTTTTCTCCGTATTCCAAATAAAATTCAGAAAAATTAGTCTGGCGTTCCTGCAAACCATGATTGGGGAACAACTCGTTTTGTAGGTTAGTAATGCGTTCTAAAGCGTCATTTAATTTCCTTTTTTGGGCTTTTAGCAAACGTTTTTCTAGATTTTCTAAACCTTTGAGTTGTTTAGTCTCTTGTGATTTTAAAGCTCCTAAAAAAGAGTCATCGGTTTTATGAGCAGTGGCGTACAACGATTCAAATTGCAGACGCAGTTGCTCTTTTAAAGAATCTAAATGTATTGGAAAGTCAGACAGTTCTCTTGTTTTTGTATTGATTAAGTTATTTTGTTTTGAAAATAAATCGGTCCAACTTAACGCTAATTTATCTGCTTTTTTAGCTTGTTTTTCAGTTGCTAATACAACTGAATTCCGAAGTAAAAGTATAGGAAAGGTTACCTGAGCAGATTCAAATAAGGATTTTAATTCTAACCAATACGCAATTTCTCCGCCTCCGCCAATATAACACAAATTAGGGAGTATGACTTCCTGATATAGTGGACGCAGAATCACATTAGGGCTAAATTTTTCTGGGTTTTTTTCTAAAAGTGTTAGAATTTCCGATTCAGAAAATTCGATTTTAGTATGGTTTACTTTGTATTTTCCATCTTCAAAAAGAATGCGTTCGCGCAAGTCGTCCTCTATATAGAACAAGTTGATTTCACGTGGATTGACTTGAACCGTATAATCTTTCAATTTTTCGGCAGTTTCTAAAACTAGTTTGTGTGATGATTGATGGAGTAGTTCATCTTTTACGTAAGGTATGAAGATGCGTTTTAGATCAGCATTATCTGCATCAAGAATAACTAAGCCATACTCACTAAAAAGTGCATTAGCTAAAAACCGAGTCGCATCGGCTAGATTATCGTGATTTAGATAGGAATCTTCAAACAGTTTCTTTAGTGTTTCGGCATTTGTATTGGAACCTAATTCCAGTTTATAGATATCTAAAAAATCAGCTAGACTATCGGTAGACAATTTGCCTACGGGACCTGTACTTTCTTTGTTCCATCTGAATTTTTTGCCTTTAAAATTGAAGTAATTAATTTCTTCAAAATCATGATCTTCAGTTGCCATCCAGTACATAGGCACGAAATTATAAGTGGGATATTTTGCTTTTAATTCGGTTGTTAGATTAATGGTTGAAATGATTTTGTACAAGAAATAAAGCGGTCCGCTGAATAAATTTAATTGATGGCCAGTGGTGACGGTAAATGTATTTGGATTATTTAAAGCTTCAATATTTCGCTGAGTCAAAACGGAAGTTTCAACTTTTAAATATTGTTTTTGTAAAACAGCAACTAAAGTCTCTCGTTTAGTATTGTCAAAGTTACTTTGCTTTTCAAGGATTTGATCTTCAAAGTTTTCAAGTTTTGGAAATCGGTTATATAAGGGAGTTAAAGTAGCTTTTTGATTTAAATAATCATTCATCAAAGTAGAGAAATATCCAGAATCCTGATAGCTGATACAGTCGGTTGGCATAGT
>JAYTBZ010000350.1:0-12948 GCA_043736705.1 Flavobacterium sp.
GGCCGCATACCTTACCAAAGGTTTTCCATCATTACGTTCAAAATGGTTTCTTGAACATAAAAAATGGGTGAAAATTATACCTCGTGATGCTTACACGTATTTAGAATATCATTTCTACGACAAAAAAGAAAATGCTGTCATAGATTAAATCATAAACCGCCTTTCGCAAGATTGGCGGTTTTTTTTGTCTTTTTTTTATAATTTTAAGGAGCTATTTCCAGCTATCCATTACAAACGAAGTTCACTGAACTCCTATGAAAATAAATATTTAAGTGAAGTAATCTTTTCTTTTTAAAGAAAAAAAGAAAAGGATTTCTACTTCTATCTGGGCTAGGCATATGGGTAAACAGAATTATTTCCTTCTCTGAACGAAAAATTGCTTCATCAACTCCGAAGCTTCATTAGCCAAAACACCTTTCACAACAGTGGTTTTAGGATGCAATTGTGTTCCCATTTTTACAAAACCACGATTTTCATCAGTGGCTCCATAGACAATTTTCGAAATTTGGCTCCAATATAAAGCTCCAGCACACATCTGGCAAGGCTCCAATGTGACATAAAGTGTAGAACCTATTAAATATTTTCCGCCAAGATAATTTGCGGCAGCAGTGATGGTTTGCATTTCGGCGTGAGCCGTGACATCATGAAGTAACTCGGTTAAATTATGACTTCGAGCAATGACTTTATTATCAATGACAATTAGCGCGCCAACAGGAATTTCGCCTTTTTCAAAAGCCATTTCAGCTTCCTGCAAAGCTTTTTTCATGAAGTATTCGTCGGTGAAAGGATTTATCATAGAACAAAAGTACGTATTTGAAATAAATTTCCTTAGTTTTATAATCAGAAACACATTGTATGGAAAGAAAATATAAAATCGCAATTCCCGAACCTTGCCAGGAGGATTGGAACAAAATGACTCCAAATGACCAAGGTCGTTTTTGTATGAGTTGCGCTAAAACTGTTTTAGATTTCACTACAATGCTACCGGAAGAAGTACAGCATTTTTTCATCCAAAATCAAAACCAGAATATCTGTGGTAGAATGAGAAAATCGCAGTTAGATTCGATTACCATTCAAATCCCGAGTCGTGCACTTTATATTCAAACTCAGTATCACAAAATGTTTTTGTTAGCATTATTTATCACAATGGGAACCACTTTGTTTAGCTGTGCCGATATAAATGGAAACAAACAAAAAATCGATGCTGTGGAAGTGGTTAAAGAGACCACAAAAGCATCTCAAATAACTCTTGGGATGATGTTGCCAGAAAAAAATAATACACATAACCATGTGCAACCTCCTGGACCAGCAACCAAGGTAAATAATGTAAAATTTATAAATCCCCAAAAAACTGCTTGCGAAAAAACAACAAAGAACGAGACTGTTGTTGAAGATGTAATTTACAACGGAGGTATCGGTTTCGAATTCCCTGCGGAATACAAAGGCGGGATTGAAAAATTTTATATTTTCTTCAAAGATGAATTTAAACAACCAGAAAATATAAAAGATAAAATTACCGAAATCTCAATCTCATTCGTTGTTGATAAAGACGGCTCATTAACCTATGTAAAACCCAAATCCGAAATTAATGTGGCTTTAGAAAATGAAATTGTTAGAGTTTTGAAATTATGTCCTAAATGGAAACCAAGTGAACAAAATGGTAAAAAAACACGAACATTATACACTGAATCTATTTCTTTGATCTAAACAAAATTATTTTGTACAACTAATTACAATTGTTTCAAAAAGCAACCAATCTGCACCTATTCACCCCATTTAATTAACTACTTGTAAAATAAGACAGGTACTAGAATCGTCTTAAATTGAAAAAAAGATTCCAATTTAAAACCGTAAATTTGCTTTTTATAAAACAATGAAAAACAGTTTACTTTCAAACATCAATAACCCAACCGATTTACGCCTGCTTGACGAAGCCCAACTTCCTCAAGTAGCCCTAGAGTTACGTGATTTTATTATCGATATTGTGGCTGTAAAAGAAGGGCATCTCGGCGCTAGTTTAGGAGTTGTAGAACTCACAATAGCGTTGCATTATGTATTTGACACTCCAGACGATTTATTAATCTGGGATGTTGGACATCAAGCATATGGACACAAAATACTGACTGGAAGAAGAGAAAATTTTAATACTAACCGTCAACTGGGTGGAATTTCTGGTTTCCCAAAAAGAAGTGAAAGTATTTACGATACTTTTGGCGTAGGCCACTCTTCAACTTCTATTTCGGCGGCACTCGGAATGGCAATTGCTTCAAATTTAAAAGGAGATTTCAACAAACAACACATAGCTATTATTGGTGACGCTTCTATCGCCTCGGGGATGGCTTTTGAAGGCTTGAATCACGCAGGTGTTACTGATGCCAATTTACTCGTAATTCTTAATGATAACGCCATTGGGATTGACCCTAGCGTAGGTGCTTTGAAACAATACCTCACCGCGGTAAAAGAAGGGAAAAACCCAAGGCAAAACAACATGATTAAGTCCTTGAATTTTAATTATTCAGGTCCAATAGACGGTCATGATATATATGCTGTTATCAAAGAACTCAAACGCTTGCAGAAAGTAAAAGGACCAAAATTCCTTCATATCATTACTACAAAAGGAAAAGGCCTGCAACAAGCTGAAGAGGATCAAGTAAAATATCATGCGCCTGGCAAATTTGACGCATTAACTGGTGAGATAATTATTAAATCTGAAGAAAATCTACCTCCAAAATACCAAGATGTTTTTGGCTTGACTATTTTAGACTTGGCCCGAAAAAACGAAAAAATAATAGGAATTACACCTGCAATGCCTTCTGGTAGTTCGTTGAAATTTATGATGGATGAGTTCCCAAAACGTGCTTTTGATGTAGGGATTGCAGAGCAACACGCTGTAACTTTGGCCGCTGGAATGGCAACACAAGGAATGATCGTTTATTGCAACATTTACTCTACTTTTCTACAAAGAGCTTATGACCAAATTATTCATGATGTGGCTTTACAAAATCTTCCCGTAATTTTTTGTTTGGACAGAGCCGGATTAGTGGGTGAAGATGGCGCTACACATCACGGTGTTTTCGATTTACCCTATTTGCGTTGCATTCCTAACATGATTATTTATGCCCCAATGAATGAAATCGCCCTGCAAAATATTTTATATACTGCTCAATTAGGATTAAATCATCCTATAGCCATTCGTTATCCGAGAGGTCGCGGAGTGATTCAAGATTGGCAAACAAAACATCTTGGGAAATATGAAAAAACAGCAATTGGAAAAAGTATTTGCATTAAAGAAGGTTCGAAAGTTGCTGTGTTATCCAATGGAACTATTGGCAACAATGTCTCTTTGGCTATAGCCAAAATAAAACATCCAGAAACTATTGCACATTATGATTTTCCGTTTGTCAAACCTCTAGACGAAAGCGCTCTGCATATCATTTTTAAAACCTATCCAACTATTATTACAATAGAAGATGGTACTGTAAAAGGTGGTTTTGGGAGTTCAATTCTAGAATTTGCAGCTCAACATCAATATGCAAAAACAGTTAAGATTCTGGGTATTCCTGATGAATTTATTGAGCACGGGACAGTAGATGAGCTACAACATTATTGCAAGATTGACGTTAAAAGTCTTGAGCAACTTTTTTCAAGTTTTTAAAATAATTATTTTGATGTTGAAATAAGCTTTCAAAATAAAATTATTCAACCTATATACCTCTTCTCCTTAACGTAACTTTTTCGATTATATGTTTTTCTCAAGTGGAAAAATTCAAATTCTTACAAGACACAATTATACCCGTTACTAAACTAACAAATACGATAAACTTATTTTTTGTTCCGTTACAAATACAAACCAAAACACAATATCCTCCATTTTCGTTTTGTAATAAAAAAAATAGTATCGGATTTAATATGTACGAAGTTGCCTTTGTGAACTAGAGCGCAGGAAGTACGAGTTCGATTTCAGGATTGTTTAAAAGCAAACTTCATCGCGTATATACCCGAAGTAATTACAATTGGACTAATGAATTAATTGTTAGGTATGGCTTGAATAAGCAAGACGGTATTGCCATTAGAAAAACTGAGGATGCAGTTCAATTAAACTCGACTTTTGGATACCGTAAAGACACGATATCGAATTGGTATCATTCAGCCAAATTCAATTTTAATACACAGTTTACAAATGGATACGCGTATCCAAATACTGAACAAGCCATTTCCAAACCATTTACACCTGCCTATATTTTTATAGGTGTTAGCGCAGAAAATATTGATAAAATTAATAAAAGATCCTTTTATGTGTCTCCTTTTACTTTTAAAACAACTTTAGTTTTAGATCAACAATTGGCAGATCAAGGTGCTTTTGGTGTTGCAAAAGGAACTTATGAAGAATCAGGAAATCTAATCACCAAGGGACAACAATCAAAGATGGAACTTGGCTTTTTAATCATAAATAAATATAAAAAGGAAATTTTCAAGAATATTAATCTAGAGAATCGCCTCAGCCTATATTCTGATTATATCAACCGTTTTGGCAATGTCGATGTAGATTGCGACTTACAAGTAGAGCTTATAGTCAATCAATACGTTAAAGCAAATATTGGCGCACATGTTATTTATGACGATGACATTAAATCCAAAAGAGAAATAGAGGGCATTCAGATAACCGAAGGTCCAAAAACTCAATTAAGACAAGCGATTGGAGTTGGGATTGAGTATATATTCTAAATAAAAAGACCTGAAATATTTGTTATATATTTCAGGTCTTTTTTTGTTAACTAATTATTTTAGTTTATAATTATTTTCTCTACATATTTCAAACCTTCTCCTGCAATATCAATCATATATATACCAGCGCTAAGTTGGCTTAAATCAAAAGATTTTTCATTATTGAATGCTACTTTATCTTGGCCATAAACTATTCTACCATTAAGATCAATTACTTTTACAGCCACTAATCCGTTATAATTGTTAATTCGAACCGTTATATTGCCAGTTGATGGATTTGGATACACACGCATCACATTTTCTTGATTAATATCTACTGTTCCTAGTGTACAATTTGCTCCAGCAGCAGGTCTAGTAAAATCTTCGGCTTGGTCGTTTCCAACATTATTGTCTCCAGCAGATGCGTTTACTCCCAGTCCTCTTGCAGCAAATACCTCCCAAATCAAACAGAAATCTTTACCTCCCGTAATGGCTTGATCTGCCGCTATAATTGCATTTCTACCGTCAACAAAAGTTGGACTACAAGGCTGTAACTTAAGCCCATCAAGCACCAATCTCATTATTTTATTATTACCTCCAACTCCCGTGTACTTATTATCATCATAACCATACTTATTAATGTAGGCCCAAGTTAAATCCCATAACATCGTAGCCCATACAGAGCCCACGCCGTGAACAGATGTACTCTCAACTCCATTGGCATCAAAAGATTGAAAATTATTTGTAAAAGAATATGTCATAGGATTCACAGCTCTATCAGTTGAATACTGATAACTTCTAATTCCTAACCCATCATTACTCTGGGATGAAACAAAAGTTCCAATACCTCTTTTCGCTGCTCCAACATCACCTGGCTTTAATTGCATCATCAAAGCATACCAATCTGACCATCCCTCGCCCATTTGATCCGTATTATCCAAACACCTAGAATTATTTCTTCCTCCTGCTAAACGAGTCGAAATACCGTGACCGTATTCATGAGCAATGATACCGTTATCAAAATCCCCATCCGTATTTATAAATGGCGAACTTTCTACTTGTAATTTAACATTGACGCTTGTACTTTGCATTTGTGCAATAATAGATTCCCCAAAAACTTTAGTTACACTTATTGCAGGAATAGCTATTGTCTCATCACTGCCTGACATACTAAATTCACCATCTATATTATTCACAATGATAACAGCAAGAGCACCGGCATCTTGAGCTGCTTTAACTTTTACAGCAAATGTACACGTCCCTCTTCTAAGAATTACAATTTTTCCATTCATAGCTGCAGCATTGGTTGGTTGCGAACAGCCAAATGAAGTAGAGCCCACACTATCTAAATATAATACTAAATCCGACTGTAAGAAGGCTGGCGCTACCGGTAAGTCAATTTTTCCTGGATTAAATGCATTTTGATTGGCTACATAATTCCCAATTAGACTTTCGGGCGAAGTAATAAAGATTGGCTTAATAACGGGACCTCTATTCCATAAGAACATTTGCATTCTTCCTCTTGTGCCATCTATGGGTGTTGAAAAATTAGCATTATTCAAACTCATTGGACTTGCAAAAGAACCATCTTGAGCATCACCTAGCACATAATCCTGATTAGAACCTCC
This sequence comes from Flavobacterium sp., assembly GCA_043736705.1. Lineage (GTDB taxonomy): Bacteria > Bacteroidota > Bacteroidia > Flavobacteriales > Flavobacteriaceae > Flavobacterium. The sequence continues at coordinate 6,333 of JAYTBZ010000350.1, forward strand.
ACGTCCATAATTATTATCTTGGAAATTCCCATTTACTTCATCAAAACCATATTGATACCAAACATCATGCATTATATTATTCATATAAAATAAGTTTGTATTTGCAGCGTCTATGTAAGAAGATGCCACAGAATTTGTGCCACCATATGGAAAATCAAAAATAAGAGAAGATCCTCCATTGGGACTAGTTCCAGAAGCGGAATTATCTCCAAGAAAATCTTCCTTTGCCCAAACATTATTACCTCTAGTAATAGTATGTTCTGCACCAGTTACACCATTCGTGTCGTGCCATCCAAATGGCGATGCTATCAAATTAGATGGATTTGATATTAACTGAAAAGAACTGTGATTTGGACTTGTAGCATTAAAAGGAATCACACGGTATGATCCACTTTGTACTTGCGTCGCTAAAGGCGAAAAGATTTGTTTGTACGTGGCATTCCCTAATTTTTCGATTGGCAAGTTTTCAGCAATATGAGTTTTGTTTCGATCAAAACTACAAGAAATCACATCGTTGTTTTTTTCTAATATTTTTCCATTTAGAGCATCGATTCGAACACTCCAAATAGCATCATGAGTACTGGTATGTATTGTGAAATCCCAAGCTAATTTCAACATACCATCTTTAGTCTGGTGATACACTAAATTTCCTGAAATTGGATCTTCAATACCTAATCCATTGCTTACTTTAAATTTGTTTACATCCAATTTTTCTAGAATAGTAAGAGGGCTTTTTATAGTTATCCCAAGTTGAAAGTAGGCTTTTTCTAATGCAACTGTAACTGATAAGGCAGGGGAAGTTGCGTTTACCTTTTTACTTATATCACTAACAAATTGTTTTTGAACATCAATTACTTTGCCTTGTTTGATCAAAAAATTCGAGACTCCTCTAAATATCTCTATACCCTGATAACGCTGTACTACGAAACAATTATCAATATTAGTAGCAGATGATGTGCCCTCACTTTGGATAGTCCAATCGCTTAACTCACGATTCAACTTATTAGATTTTGCTTCGGGACCATTCAAATAATTTTGAATTATTTGTTTATTTGACTGCGAAAAAACCAGTAATGGAAGTATAAAAATAACGGAAAGTAAAATTTTTTTCATAAAAAATAAATGATTATTAAATTATTAAGCAAAACTAATTGATTTATTTGGTTTTGCAAACAAATTACAACTGTAGAACTGTTAATTTTTAGCAGCAGTAATAGTCTTGTAAAACAATAATGCGTTTCCATCTGTTAACAACGAAATAAAATGACAAATATGCAGCAATCTTCCGTACAGATTTTCCTTTTCTAAATGATGCTTTTCTGGTAACATTTTCAGGATTAAAGAGTCGTAATTAGACGCATTCCCATCATATTTATTATTAAAAGCCGTTATGAATTTATCCAACAAAGTTTGAATAATCTGATAGCCTACAATTTCTTTTTCGATAACTTCTCGACTCTGATAAATATTACCCACACTAATCTTTATAATATCATCCATCTGTGCTTTGTACTTGCTTTTATCCATTAAGGCATAAGGAAACTTCCCATCCAAGATTAATGCTTCATTTTCTACAAAGACCTTTACGGCATCACTTATTAAACTTCCAATTGCTAAAGCGCGCAAATAGCTAATGCGGTCTTCCTTGGTTTCTAAAGTCTTATATTTAGAGGTATCAATACTATCTTTTACCAATTTTATCAAATATTCTAAAGCAAAATCTTCAGAAACGAGTCCCAAGTTGATACCGTCTTCAAAATCAATAATAGTATAACATATATCATCCGCAGCTTCAACTATATAAGCTAATGGATGCCTTTCAAAACCAATATCTTTTCCTGACTTGTTTGGAATCAATCCCATATCTCGAGCTACTTCTTCAAAAAAACTTTTATCTGTTTGAAAGAAACCGTACTTTTTATCCGCAATATTATTGGTTGGTTTTTTTGGCAAACTCTCTTTCGGATACTTCATGAAAGCTCCAAGTGTGGCATAAGATATACGTAGACCACCTTCTATTCCTGGTCGACTTGCCGTCAAAACTGAAAACCCATTGGCATTGCCCTCAAAATCAATTAAATCTTGCCACTCTTTTGAGGTAAGTTGGTCTTTGTATTTTTGTCCGTTTCCTATCGAAAAATACTCTCCTATGGCTTTTTCTCCCGAATGTCCAAAAGGCGGATTCCCAATATCATGCGCTAATGATGCTGCAGCCACAATTGCACCAAAATCATTCATGTGATAGCCATGAACTTCTTTTAAATGCGGGTATTTTTCGATGATTTTTTTGCCAACCAATCGACCCAGTGAACGACCCACAACCGAAACTTCTAAACTGTGGGTCAATCGGGTATGCACAAAATCAGTTTTTGACAAGGGAATAACTTGTGTTTTATCTTGTAAACTTCTAAAAGCAGCCGAGAAAATGATTCGATCATAATCTACCTCAAATCCTAAACGGGTATCGTCTTGTTCTACACGCAACCGTTTGCCTTTGTCGCCTTGTCGTTTTAGTGATAAAAGTTGTTCCCAGTTCATCATTGCTACTCGTAATTTTCTAGTTTTTAAGGAGCGAATATAAAGAAAAAGAACCCAGTAGAAACAAAAAAACGGTCTAAAATGACCGCTTGTATGGACCAAAAACAAGATTATACGTTTACAATCTCGCTTTTGCTATAAATTCATGCTTATTGACCACATAAGTTACAGATAATGTATCATGCCAACCCCTTGAATTGTTGTTTAAAAAGGAAACTATCTCAATAGGAATGAATCGTACTAAGGTTCTAATGAGTATACTTTTTAGGTTTGGTTTGCTGCCATTAGGTTTTACAACTAGCGTTTTAGTGAAGTACTTCCCAAAAGTTCTAGACAAATAAAACTCCATAATGAAATAGTAAAAAAACATCACAATCATTCCAAACAAGGCGTTTTCTGTGGGTGACAAACTGATAATCCAATCTGCTAAACGATAATTTCCTGTTATTACTCCTAGCCCGTTTATAAGTGCCCCGATTCCTATTGCTAATAAGTAAACAATAAACAAATCAATAAGCAAGTTAAAAAATCGCTTGGTTTTAGAAGCTAATAAATCCGCCGAAATATTTAGTTCTGTAGTTTCCATGGTTATTTTTTTAAGGGTATTTTGCTAAATCTTAAATTAATGTGGCAATTTTGCAGTTATTTGCGTTTTGTATATCTATAAAGGTACAAATACATGTGGTTTGTGGAGTTATACTATTCTAGGATAGTGTTTCGAAATTCGCACTTTAAGGTTCAAATACAAATCATTCTGCATTACTCTAACTCAGGATACTTGTTACTGTAGCTACCAAAAAGCATTTTCAAAATCCTCAATTCCTAGCCCTGATAGCAGTGAAAATCCTTATGTGCCGTACTTCGGCATATAAGATTGTAACGAATTGCAGGACACGAGCGGTAGCGAACTGACGAAGTAAATAGCTCCAAAAAAAACAGCTATCACAAAATGATAGCTGTTAAAAAATTAATTATTTTTTTTTAATTCGAATTTTAAAACTACTTCCGTCAGTTTTACAAATTCTTCTTCCATTTCTGGTAGTGATACATTTTCTAAAAATATAATCACAACTTTCATCCTGTTTTGGATTCATAATCGAAAAATTTAAAATTTAACAATAAAGAAGTCCTTTTTTTTACCAAAATATTTTACATTTGAAGTGTTATAAAACAAACGAGTTCTGGCTATAGAATAGAACTTCAATTCTATTATCTATAATTTGTTAAAAGAGGCTTCAACTCGAATTGAAGCCTCTTTTTTTTTAATTACGATCCACACATTTCACATTCCTCTGGACCAGCATTCTTGGCTAGTTCAATCATTGCTTTGTATTCATCAGCCGTCATTTCGGCAGGTTCATTTAAAACGGCAATAGCTTCTAATCTTTCTGGAATGGGTTGCGCTTTTACTTCAATGGGCTCTGCTTTTTTATCGTTGTTCAAGGTAAATTTAATTGCATCTACTGCAGCTTTTGTTCTCAGATAATACATTCCTGTTTTAAGGCCAGATTGCCAAGCGTAGAAATGCATTGATGTCAATTTAGAGTAATTAGCATTTTGCATGAACAAGTTCAACGATTGCGATTGATCTACAAAATACCCACGCTGACGAGACATGTCAATAATATCTTTCATAGACATTTCCCAAACGGTTTTGTACAATTCTTTCAAGTCTTGTGGAATATTCAAATCTTGAACAGATCCGTTATTGCGCATTAACTCTTGTTTCAGGGTTTCGTTCCACAAACCACGCTCTACTAAATCGTTCAACAAGTGTTTGTTTACCACAATAAATTCTCCCGAAAGTACTCTTCTAGTATAGATATTTGAAGTATACGGCTCGAATGCTTCGTTGTTACCCAAAATTTGTGAAGTCGATGCAGTTGGCATTGGAGCTACTAATAAGGAGTTTCTTACTCCGTGCTCCATCACCTCTTTACGCAAAGAAGCCCAGTCCCAACGACCCGATAATTCCTCATCTTTCATTCCCCACAAATTGTATTGGAATTCCCCTTGCGAAATTGGCGAACCTTTAAAACTAGAATACGGACCTTCCTCTTTGGCCATTTCCATCGATGCGGTTACGGCTGCAAAATACATCGTTTCAAAAATTTCTTGATTCAATTTTTTAGCTTCGTCACTTGTAAATGGCAAACGCAACATAATAAAAGCATCCGCCAATCCTTGTACGCCCAATCCTATCGGACGGTGGCGCTTATTAGAATTTTCTCCTTCAATTACCGGATAATAATTTCTATCAATTACTTTGTTTAAGTTTCTCGTAACACGTTTAGTCACCGTGTAAAACAAATCGTGATTGAATTTTCCGTTCTCTACAAACATAGGTAACGATAGCGATGCTAGGTTACATACTGCAATTTCGTCCTTAGAGGTATATTCCATTATCTCGGTACACAAATTCGACGAACGAATCGTGCCTAGATTTTTCTGATTTGATTTTCTATTGGCTGCATCTTTGTACAACATGTAAGGTGTTCCAGTTTCAATTTGCGATTCCAGAATTTTCTCCCACAATTCATGTGCTTTGATGGTTTTTCTGCCCTTTCCAGCTTTCTCATAATCGGTGTACATTTTTTCAAATTCCTCACCATGCACATCGTATAATCCAGGACATTCATTAGGACACATCAAGGTCCAATAACTGTCTTCCTGCACCCGTTTCATGAATAAATCCGAAGTCCACATGGCAAAAAACAAATCTCTAGCACGCATTTCCTCTTTTCCCGTATTCTTTTTCAAGTCTAAGAAATCAAAAATATCAGCATGCCAAGTTTCAATGTAAATCGCAAAACTTCCTTTGCGTTTTCCACCACCTTGATCTACATAACGAGCTGTGTCATTAAAAACACGCAACATCGGAACAATTCCGTTAGATGTTCCGTTTGTACCACGAATGTAAGAACCTGTAGCTCTTACGTTGTGAATCGATAATCCAATTCCACCTGCTGATTGTGAAATTTTTGCCGTTTGTTTCAACGTATCATAAATCCCATCAATACTATCATCTTGCATCGCCAATAGGAAACAAGAAGACATTTGTGGTTTTGGCGTACCAGCGTTAAATAATGTAGGCGTAGCATGCGTAAAAAACTTTTTCGACATTAAATCATAGGTTTCAATCACTGATTTTAAATCATCTAAATGAATTCCAACCGAAACACGCATCAGCATGTGTTGCGGACGCTCTACAATTTTACCGTTTATTTTCAGCAAATACGAACGTTCTAAAGTTTTAAAACCAAAATAATCGTAGTTAAAATCCCTGTTGTATATAATGTGTGAGTCTAAAAACTCAGCGTTATCCATAATAACTTTATGCACCTCCTCAGAAAGTAACGGAGCGTATTGACCGTTTCTTGGGTTGACATAATTAAACATATCATTCATCGTTTCTGAGAATGATTTTTTAGTATTCGAGTGTAAATTCGAGATTGCAATACGTGCCGCTAATTGTGCATAATCTGGGTGCGCAATAGTCATAGAAGCAGCCGTTTCTGCAGCAAGGTTATCTAATTCTGACGTAGAAACTCCATCATAAAGTCCTTCAATTACGCGCATTGCCACTTTTACAGCATCGACCAAATCATTCAAACCATAACATAGTTTTTTAATTCTATCGGTGATTTTGTCGAACATTACTGGCTCTTTGTGGCCATCTCTTTTTACTACGTACATACTTTTGTTGTTTTAAAAAATAGAAAATCCCTTTTCTATTTTGGAGTTATTTGTTATTTATTTCAAGTTGCAAAACACATTCATAGGTTGTGTTGCTTATTCTCTTTGTACTGATTTGAGGCCAAACTTCCGTTTCTTTTTTGGGAGCTAATCCCGCTGTCATTCCAATCTTTTAATTTTTCAGTCTTGCTACGCCAAGACTTAAAAATTAAAAGGATTTTCCCTTCCATCGGGGCTAAAAAACTGTCGCTAGCAGAAATGAGCTCTAAAAATCAGCGTCGAATGTTATTTTTTGTGCTTCTTCATTGGTGTTCATCACACCTGCTTTTTGGTATTCAGCTACTTTTTTCTCAAAGAAATTGGTTTTTCCTTGCAATGAAAT
>JAYTBZ010000351.1:0-2622 GCA_043736705.1 Flavobacterium sp.
TGAAATTGTCCTATACTTTTTTAGAAACCCATTCGGCAATAGAAACTGTTGTTTATGCCGTTACGCTTTTGGAAGATGATGAATTGTTTAATGCAGGTACTGGTTCCCAAATTCAAAGTGACGGAAAAATTAGAATGAGTGCTGCAATCATGGATGGAGCAACTCAGAAAATGAGTGGTGTTATCAATATTGAAGAGGTAAAAAACCCCGTGCAAGTGGCTCAAATATTAATGCAATATGATGATAGGATTTTAGGAGGTAGTGGAGCCACACATTTTGCAAGAAACAATGGTTTTGAACCTTTTTCTACCGAGATTCCGCAGCGTAGAGCCGAATATGAGGCAAAATTGAAAACATTGGGGACGGGAACAGTAGGTTGTGTTGTTTTAGACTCGAAAGGAAAAATTGCTGTTGCAACTTCAACAGGAGGAAAAGGTTTTGAAATTCCGGGACGCATCTCAGATTCAGCTACTGTAGCCGGAAATTACGCTAATGAATTTTGTGGTGTGAGCTTGACTGGAGTGGGCGAAGATATTGTGAGTAATGCCACTGCGACAAAAATTGTAACTCGAGTGACAGACGGATTCACATTACAAGAAGCTTTTATGAAAACTTTTGACGAACTAAAACTGTTTGATGGTTTTGCAGGAGCCATAGCAATTGATAGTAAAGGAAATGTGTTTCATCAAGATTCCCATCCCAGTATGGTTTTTTCTAGTTTTGATGGTAAAAAGCTAGAAGTTTTTGATTAATTGAAAGAGAATTACTTTTTATTTCTACAATTATTTTATAGAGAATTCAAACCAAATAGGAATATGATCGGATAGAATACGCGCTTCTTTTAAGGTCGCAAAAGCACTATGAAAAGGGATAATTCCTGATTTTAAGAAATTAATTTCTGAAGCTTTATAATATACATTGTCAAATTCAGATGCAAGACATGTGCCTTTTTTGCATTCTTTTTTCAAAGAAGTTTTCTGATTGACCAAAATCGATTTAAAGCCCATTTTTTTCAATGGATTAAAAACACTGTGCGATTGTGGGCAGTTGAAATCGCCAGCAAATAAAAGGTTTAAATTAGGATATTCATAAGGTAAAAACTTAAAGTATTTTATTTCAGTCTCAGGTTGTCGTTTTTTTGTGATGGCATGAAAATTAACGACAGTAAATTGTTTGTTTTCATATTGAAATGTACAAAAATAGGGTTCTCTGTCTATTTCGAGATGGTATCTTTTTTCCAGCCAAGCGTTGCCAATCTTTTTTAATTTGCTGGTTTTCCAAATAAACGCATATCGTTCCGTTTTGTAAGCACTGCTGCTAGTAGGAGCACTTACTGTATAATTCCATTTTGACCCTTTGCGATTGAGTTCATCAGCTAATCGGGCCACAGCTTGTGCGCCACCATATCCCGCCACGACTTCCTGTATGACGATGATATCAAAATCACGTACAATGTTGGCAAGGAGTATAATTTCTTGATTTGATTTTGATTGTCCTAAATTTTCAATATTCCAAGAAAGGAGTTTAATTTGGGAGAACCCAACGGAGTAAAAGAGTAAAAAAGAAAGTAGAAATTTCAATTGTTGGGAGAAGATATTTTTAGGTTTTTGTTAAGAGTGATTCAAATAGTATAATTAACTAGTATAAGTGACTTGAGCATTACTGTGTTGGCAAGCTTGACAATTATTAGTTCTTTTAAATTGTCTATTGAATAGCAAAAATAGTGAAATATCTCCAAAAAAATCAAGAACCTTTTTTCAAGTTATACCCTAATTATTTTAAAATTGCAGGAATCAGAGTAAAGAATAAATATGTTACTTTATCTTCGAGTCCAAATTTTATAAACTAAGTAAATTAGGAATAAAGATCCTAGTATAATGAATGCCATGTGAAAGGAGAACAGTAAATTCGATTTTAAAACGAGAAATGACTTCATAGATTTATATTTGCCTAAAATGGACTTTAAAAAGCAGTATTTTTTTTATTTTTTAAGGAAAGAAATACAAAGATTGCACTAAACAATAGTTGTATCAGTTCATCTTATATAGTTAATTTTCCTTTTCGATTTCGTGAAAAATGTTTTGCTGGTTGTGGTTTCCTTGTATTGATTGAAGTGCTTTCTATTGGCTTATCATATTTTTTTAATCGATTTGGACTGCTATTAATGAGCAGTTTATTTTGATTAGGCGGGTATTTATTTAAACCATCCGTCTGTTTTATGGATTGCATTTTTGAAGTATGAGCAAATAATGATATAAATAACGATAGACCAACAAGAGTGATTTTTTTCATTTTATTGTTGTGCGAATAGATTAGTTAATACAAGTATTCTTCGTTTCTTGAAGCACTTACTTCATAATTGGTACAGTAGCTATTCAGAACTTAAATTGATTTTTGGTACCAAAAAGATCTTTGACTAAGGGGATACCAATCGGTAAAACCTAAACCATTAAATAAAAATAGTGTGTGATAATCTTCTATTGAAAGATCGTAGGACGTAGTACCGTTTTGATTTTTTTATTTAAAATATATACGGTTATATTTTTACCCAGTTGCTTGCTATCCAATCGTGTAGTTGAACTTGGTAGACTTCATTTTCTAAAGCTGGATGTTGTAAAAAAC
>JAYTBZ010000352.1:0-5698 GCA_043736705.1 Flavobacterium sp.
AGCTTATTTCGGAGTTCTTTATATTCACTGATAGTTTTTGGACTATTTTCTAAAAAATCAGGAAGTTTTGCATCAAATGGAGTGGCAAAGGATTGCTCCAAGAAGTTTTTTAAACCTAATTTTTTGATGGTCGCCGCTTGTTGCGCTGAATATCCGAGTCTTAAAGACCAAAGGGTTTGATTGTTCATAATCGTAAAGTGCTATACGAGTTAGACTTAAAACGTGTTCTAGGGTTTAATCTAAAGCTTTATTGGTATTTTACTGTTGATATTTTTTCATTCTTGTTGTAACATATCAACTAAAACGAGGACTTATGGAATATCTATATAAAAATCATGAAAAAAATACAGTTGATTGCCTTGTTGAGTCTTACCAGTTTTTATACCCTTTCGGCTCAAACTACTCCCGAAAAAGCTCCTGAAAAAACAACTGAATTAAACGAGGTTACTATTATAAAAACTAAAAAAGCGATAGAGCAAAAAGCAGATCGTACGATATTTAACTTTGCCGATCAGCCCAATTTAAATACTGGTTCTGTGCTGGAAGGGATCAAAAAATTACCTGGTTTAATCGCTTCAGATATTGCTGGAATGATGTACCAAGGAAAACAATTAGACGTTTTTATGGACGGCAGACCATTGAATATTTCTACGAATGAGTTGAACGCTTTTCTAGAGGGGATGCCAGCGAATGCAATTGAAAAAATTGAAATTATTACACAACCAGGAGCAGAGTTTCCTGCCACTTCTGGTGGTGCAATTTTAAATATTATTACCAATAAAAATGCAAAAAACTACCTGAGTGCAACCTATACCAACAGTACAAGTTTTACGAGTTATGATGATGTGCGGTTGAGAATGAACAACAGTCTTTTGTTGAGTGCCAAGAATAAATATTTTGGATGGCAGTTAAATCTTGGCCAAAATTATAGAGAAAGCGCCGTGTGGTCTTCTCTTCAAAAACAGGAAAATGGCATGAATTCCTTACTTTCTAAAACAGATGCGGATCGTACAGGGAGAAATAATTTTATCAAATCGGCGCTCACATTTGATATTGGAAAAGATCGTTTGTTGCTTAATTATGATGTAACGCACAACAATAATGATAGCAATACATTAGGAAGCGGACCAGGATTTAGCACCAATGATGCTTCTCAAAGTACGGGCTTGCGCCAAGATGCTGTCGTGACCTATCAGAAAAAATTTAAAGAAGCTGCTAAAAAGTTGGAATTTAAATTCAATTATAACAACAATACTAATGATTTTCAATTGAATCCAGTGGGAAGTTCAACGTCCACGTTAGATAATTCATCAAATCAAAATTTATACAACGCAAAGTTTGATTATTCTCAACCTATGAAGTTTTCGGATGAAGGGAAAATTAGTTTTGGTGCATTATACGAAGAGTTGCTTTTTGATGCAAAGAGTGTGGGAACCAATAACTTGGAATACAAACGTAGAACGACCGCATCGTATCTAGAATTCCAGACTAAGTTTGACAAAATAAATTTTATTGTGGGTGGTCGTGCCGAAGATTACAACATAACAGGTAAAACTGATGTGGCTGCTTTGAGTGCTTTCAAACAGTTCCGCTTTTTTCCTAATGCAAGTGCACAGTACAATTTTAGTACATCCGTTAATTTTAATGTGAATTATAATAAAAAAATTACCTTACCAAGCACTTCTGCTTTGAACCCAAACAATACCAATTATCAAAACCCAAATGTAGATTATTCCGGTAATCCGAACCTGCAGCCTACGATTTTTGACAATTACGAAGTAAAGTTAAGCGCCTTTGATTATGCTTTTATTAGTTACAACATCAGTTCGGCAAAGAACCAAGTGATCAACAGAGTGACGCTTAATAATGATGTAGTAATTAATACAAATGAGAATATTCCCGAAGTGAAGATTCATAATTTTAGTGTGGGCATGCCAATTCCGTATATGTTGTTTACCAAAGGCCTCGCTGAAACTATGAAAATGAATGTGAATCCAGACACCATGAACTTTTTATACGTGTATACAGGCTACCAATACCATCAAATTCCAAATGTTGATACCAATGGTTTTTGGATGTTTAACTTCATGTCGCAAATAGTACTTCCAAAAAAGATAAAGTTTGTAGCCAACTATAATTACGTAGTGCCAAAAGGGAATTATTTTTATTTTATAGCTGTAGAACCGCTAAGAAATTCATTGGATTTAACCTTTTCTAAAAAGTTTTTAAAAGATCAATTGACACTTTCTGTTTTTGCCGATGATGTTTTGAATACCAATAGGAATGCTTTCAACGCTTTTGAAACACCTTTGTTAATTAGCAGCAAACAAGACACTAGGAAATTTGGCTTTAGCTTAAATTATAAAATTCCAACGAAAAATAAATTGGCAAAAGAAACCCCGAATTTATTAAACAAAGAGAAGAAAGAAGAAGAAGGAATTATAACGCAATAACATTTTACAATAATTTTTAAAAGAGCTGTAAGATTATTTTACAGCTCTTTTTTGTAAAATCAGGGGATTATTTATGCATCAAGTCGCTTAAATGCAAACGTAAGGCATTTACAGAAATACTGATTTCCCAAAATGATAATCCCAAGGAAATCAATAATCCCAATAAACTCATCCCAAAAAGATAAACACCAGCGGTTTGTTGCTCTAAAAATAAGAGTAGCATTGCAAAAACAGATAGAAATAAACTCAATACGCCCGCTAATTGCATATTTCGAATAAGGGTTAAGCGCAAGTTTAGATTTTTGATTTCTAATAAAATCAGGTCGTTTGCTTTTTCTTTATATGTTTTTTTCAGCCCACGTACAATAGTAGCAAGTGTCAAGAAACGATTGGTATACGCCAGTAAAATTAATGAAGTTGCGCCAAAAAGTAGGGCAGGTGTTTCTATTTGTAATATCATTTTTAGGTATTTGAATTAAGGAATTTAGCTCACACACCGCGCTACTTTAAATTAAAAATAGAACGGTATTTTGCTGTTTTATTACCATCAAAAGTAAATAAGATTCAAGTAAAAAGAGCTAATGGATCTATAATTTTGAAACATTTATTTTTAAAGGAATGTTGTCTTTCTATCGAAAGATTATCAACGTTTGTAAATTGATTTTTAGTAGTTTTACTTTTTATAGATAGACCATGAGATATAGAATAAAATACACGCTTAAAAAAATATTCATTCACCGATTAAAAGATCTCGGAACCTTTTTAAGTGCTGTTTATGCACTTTTTATTGGCTCGGCTTTGATGTTTTTAGAATCCCAGGTTGATTTTGGATCGCTGTTTCAAATAAATATATTGGAAACCTACACGCGCTTAGTAGCGGTATCTAACATTTTGATTTCTATTCTCATTGGGATTTCACTTACTACATTTTCAGTGATATTTGTGGTTATGCAATTGGCTTCATCACAATTTTCTCCCCGAATTTTGAGGCATTTTCTGGTGAATGATTTTAAAATGCAACAGTTTGTTGGATTATTTGTAGGTACCATATCGTTATGTGTTTTGCCGCAATTAGTATCGGTGTTTTTTCATCAGACACCCTTTCTTTTGACCCTTTTTGTGGGTTCCCTTTTCGCTTTTTATGGTTTGACTTGGTCTTATCCTAGAATGATTACCTATTTAAGCATCAATATGAATGTGTCCAGCATTACAAATCGCATAAAAATTGATATGGTTGAGGAAATTAGTATTTTGTATCCTGATGCTTGGTGTGTGGGAAAAAATCTTTTGTACAAACGCACTCTAATTGATCCGGATAAGTTCAAAATCCAGATTGTGAGTCCGTTTGAAACAGGGTACTTAGATAGTGTGAATTACAAAAAGCTAGAAAGAGTATCAACTTATATTTCACGTTCAGCAATAGCGCAGTATTTTGAAAACGCGTATCAAAAACCAATTGTTGGTGAATTTATAATGAAAGACACAACTGTACTTTTAGCTTTGGTTTTTAATCAGGAAATTACATCCAATCAAATTGCCGAATTACGACAGGAGATGAATAGTATTGTACGTGATGCTTTCAAGGTGAAGCAATTTAGGAGTCATGCGCAAGACATAAATTTTGGCGTACGCAAACTAGTGGATATTGCCATCAAAGCAATTTCGCCTGCTGTTAATGATCCAACGACTTGTTTAAATTGTATTGATCAAATAGGCGAAATAGCCAAAGAATTAGCACTGAAAGAATTTCCATCGGCCGATTCTAGAGCTGTCAAGTCCAAAAACATACAAGTTAACGAATTTAGTTTTGAAGAGTTTATCGATTTCTGCTACGATCAAATTTTTCAGTGGGGCAAGGACGATCCCACAGTTGTAAAGCGTATTCTTAGATCCATTAGGATCATATTACCGCTGGTACAAAATCCCTTTCATTTAAGAATTTTGATTCAGCAAGTAGTCGAAATGGAGTTGATGACCATTTACAATTTGTCTAATTATGAAAACGGGAAGTTGAAAATCTCAAAGGAAAAACTCACCACTATTGAAGTCGAATTGACTAATTTTAATCAAAAGGCAAAACAACAAATAAGAGCTTTAGAGTTAAAAGGAATTCTGAAACATTATGAAAACAACCATTATACAGATAATAAGGCTATTGTAAAAGCAGAGATGGAAGCTGTTACGTATTTGAAAACTTTTTATGCAAGCGCGTAAGCGTTTTATTTTAGGCCAATTGGTTTAATTGGGGATTCATTAAACCAAGAAGTGCCTTGTCTTTTAGGCAGAAATTCAGCAATCATACTATTGTTTTCGCGCACCTTTTTAAAGGATACAGGATCTATCGCACCATTTTCTTTGCGAATGCCTACTCCAAATTTATTTTTGAAAGCAACAAACTCATCAGGTATCTTGGCATCGAGACCATGTACAATAAAGTTAAGCTGTCCTGCAGTAAATAAGTGTTCCATTTGTTCCTCAGACGGTTTATAATCAAAATCAACAATGGTGCTACCGAAGGTTTAGTTCAATGTCAGTTTGTATAAACACCTCTAAACGAACTCTATTTGGTTAATCAGCGAGTAAATTTATGATTTAAACTATAATTAGAATTCTTTCTGGTAAAAGCCGCTTTATGATTATTTAAATAAATCCCCCGCTGCCTTGAGTGTATGTCTAGCGCGAAGCGTCCCTACCCTGCAAAGTCTCCTAACTTTGCGCTTTTTTTACAACTTTTATAGTTCAGCTCCTTATAAAGTCAAATACGCAAAGTCAGGAGACTTCGCGCAGCCCAGTTAAAAAAATGGCAAGTGTGAACTTACAGTTTCTTAATGCTTTTTTAAAATAATACTATTCATAGGTAGGGTAAAGTGCTTTCTAGTTGTCTTATTATTGTAATTAGAAATAAAAAGAGAGTAACCGTAACAAAAAATTATAATCATGAAAACAATTAAATATTTACTGACCCTACTTTTTTTGGGAACAATAGCAACAGTACATGCACAAAAAGCCAGTGTGAAAAGTGAAACAAATGTAAATGTCAATACAGATAAAACTACTTATTATCAGCAACGGGGCAGAGAAGATGCCAATTATGAGTTGACCTTTGAGGCTAAAACTAAAACCGAAGAAAAGGCTTTTTGGAAAGAGCAAAAAGAGTACGAAAAGGAGTTAAAGAAAAAGAATAGAAAAGCGTATCAGGCCTATATTGCCAGCAAGGAAGATGTTTATACAACGCATCATTCTCA
>JAYTBZ010000353.1:0-2621 GCA_043736705.1 Flavobacterium sp.
TAATCAGACTCCAAAATATGTAACCAATACCTTGGATAGTTTAAAGACTTTTCAACTTGAGAATTTAAAAGCAGGAAAATACCTTCTAGTAGCTCTTAAAGACTACAATAACAACAATAAATACAATCCAAAAACAGATAAAATTGGGTTTATAAAAGAGCTGATTACGATTCCAAACGATACGGTTTACGAATTAAAATTGTTCAAAGAAAAACAACCTTTTAAAATTTTTAAACCAACTCAAGCATCTGGAAATCGTTTATTGATGGGTTTTGAAGGTAAATTAACCATTGGAACCGATAGACCAAAAACAATTTTAAAAAATGGCAACGACGATTTAACACATGTGGTTACTAAATTTCCTAAAAAAGATTCACTTCAAATTTGGTACAAACCCATCAAAACAGATTCGTTGCGTTTGGCTGTAGCCAAAGACAAATACGAAGCTACTTTCACCTTTAAAATCAAAGATCAAAAAAAGGACACTTTGCGTCTCGTAGCTTCACAAGCCATTGATTTAAAATTTAGAGAGCGTTTTACCCTAGAAAGTTCCACACCTTTACAAACTGTCGAAAATTCAAAAATAAGCTTGCTCAATAAAGCTAAAACAGCTATTCCTTTTACTACAGAATACGATGATTTTAATCAAA
The DNA here is from genome assembly GCA_043736705.1 of Flavobacterium sp. Taxonomy (GTDB): domain Bacteria; phylum Bacteroidota; class Bacteroidia; order Flavobacteriales; family Flavobacteriaceae; genus Flavobacterium. The sequence continues at coordinate 651 of JAYTBZ010000353.1, forward strand.
AACTGTACTTTGATTTCGATAAGGAAGCATCTGAAAATTATACCATACAAATGTTGCCAGGAGCAGTTATTGATTTTTATGAAAAATCTATTGACACACTCAACTTTAAAGTAAGCACTAGAGCAAAAGAAGATTATGGAAATTTAAATGTAGTGTTGACCAATGTAAAACAATTCCCTGTTATTATTGAATTAACAAATGAAAGAGGAGATGTCCTAGCTACTGAATATACTACTGAAAACACAAATATCAATTTCAGTTTGATAGAACCTAACTTTTATACACTGCGCGCTATTTATGACACCAATAAAAATAAAGAATGGGATTCTGGTAGTTATCTTGAAAAGCGTCAAGCAGAAGAGGTCATTTATTTTTCTAAAGAAATTGAGATTCGCGCCAACTGGGACTGGAATCAAACGTTTGATTTGAGCGTGCCTTATGTACCCGAACTAAAGAAAAAAGACATCAAGAAAAATAAAACTAATTAGTCTGGATTTCAAACAAATCTCGGTCATTCAAAAATCCTAATTTCTGTCTGGTTTCAAGCATTGCTTGCTTGTCTAACACCACTGAAAAACTGCCTTCAGATTCTTTTGGTTCTAATACATAGTTGCCCAAAAAATCAACTGCTTGTGTATGACCAATGTATTCGTACCCATTTTCATCGGTCCCCAATCTATTGACTCCAATGCTAAAACTCATGTTTTCAATGGCGCGAGCTTTTAGCAAAGCATCCCAAGCATTTGTCCTCACTTTTGGCCAACTTGCCACATAAAGCAATAGATCGTAATCATCGGCATATCTTGAAAATGCAGGGAAACGTAAATCATAGCAAATCAGTGGGCAAATTTTCCAACCCATATATTCGATACTAACTTTTTGATTGCCTCGCGTGTATGCCTTGTCTTCGCCAGAAAGCGTAAACAAATGTCTTTTGTCATAATACTGAATTTCCCCTGATGGAAATACAAAAACCAATCGATTATAAAACGTATCGTTTTCGGCAATAACTAAGCTTCCTGTTATGGCACAGTTTCTGGCTTTCGCCAAAGTTTGAAGCCAAGTAACTGTTTCGCCCTGCATCGTTTCGGCAACTGCTGTAGGATTCATGGTGAACCCGCTGGTAAACATTTCTGGGAGCACAATTAAATCTACGTCATGAGAAATTGCATTGATTTTTTGTTCGAAATGATTTCGATTCGCTACAGGATTTTCCCAAACTAGAACCGATTGAATTAAGGATATTTTCATTATTGTTTGTTTTTATAAAGGTAAAAAAAGGAACTTATACTGAAACTCATCTTTGTAACATTTTAAAAATTAAAATAGAATTTTAACAAGAGTTCGCTTTTGGGTGAGGGATAGTAGTGAAAATCCTTTTATGAAATGCAATGAAATAAAAGATTGCACCGTATAGCCCGGCTTTTTCTGGGCTTTTCGCCCAGAAAAAGACACCTCCAAAAACAAAAAACGCATCCAAGTTAATGAATGCGTTTTTTGAAAATATATTTCTAAGTTTTATCCTTTTAAACTTGCAGATAAGTATTCTCTATTCATTCTGGCAATATTCTCTAAAGAAATTCCTTTTGGACATTCTACTTCACAGGCCCCAGTATTGGTACAGTTACCAAAACCTTCGGCATCCATTTGTGCAACCATATTCAATACTCTATCTGTAGCTTCTACCTTACCTTGTGGCAATAAAGCGTATTGGGAAACTTTTGCAGACACAAAAAGCATAGCAGATGAGTTTTTACAACTTGCCACGCAAGCACCACAACCAATACAAGTTGCTGCATCAAAAGCTCTATCAGCATCGTGTTTAGGGATTGGAATCGCATTTGCATCAGTCGGATTTCCTGAGGTATTGATGGAAACAAAACCACCTGCTTGCTGAATTCTATCAAATGCACTTCTGTCTACCACTAAATCTTTGATTACTGGAAACGCTTTTGCTCTAAAAGGCTCTAT
>JAYTBZ010000354.1:0-12937 GCA_043736705.1 Flavobacterium sp.
TTTCTTATTAGAAAAAATCAAAAAGATAAAAAGAAATACACTCATTTCTTGAACAATGATTTCAAAAAAGCAAAAGAAGAAGAGTCAGACCTGAATGACGACACGTATTAATATATAATGCTTGACTATTTTATTAACCGTTACAAATGATTTATGATTAAATAAACCCTCATTATCAAATAGAATCTAGCTGAAATTATTCCAAATCAAACACTCTTATTTCTAAATCAAACCATACCCAATTTAAAATAAAAAGTACTTCCTAGCCCTAATTCGCTTTCAATACCAATTATTCCTCCTTGCGCCTCAATAAACTCTTTGCTTATTGCTAAACCCAATCCAGTTCCTGACTTGTGACTTCCCGGAACTTGGAAATATTTATCAAAAACTTTAGTTTTATACTGGCTATCTATCCCTTTGCCCGTATCAATTACCTGAAATACAACTTTATTATTTTCTTTTTTTAACTGTACTGTAATGCAACTATTTTCTGAAGAATATCGAATCGCATTGGTTAGAAAATTGATTAAAACCCAAGCCGTTTTTTCACTGTCTGCTTTAATATCCGGCAAATTATCATCAGTACTAAGTACTATTTCAATTTTCTTTTGTTCCGCTTGCACTTTGATTGCTTCAGTGGCATAATTTATAATTTCATACGGATTACTCTTTTCTATATGCAACTGAATATTTCCCGTTTCCAGTTGGGATAATTCCAGCAATTCACCTGTTATTTTAAGCAAACGCTGGCTATCTTCCTTAATACCATCAATGAGCTGTTTTTGATCGGTATTGATATTCCCAGTTTCTGGTTTTTCAAGTAATTGCAAACTCATTTTTATTGAAGCAATTGGGGTTTTTAACTCGTGTGAAACAGTTGCAATAAAATTAGTTTTAGCAAAATCCAATTCTTTAAAAACAGTAATATTTCTTAAAATAATAACATTACCAATGTCAATAGTTTTATCTTCACCAGTTGGTTTTATAGTGATTATTACCGACTCTTTCTCGAAATAACTTTCTTTACCATCGGCAAAAATTTTCAAGGGTAGTGATTTCTGAAGCTCATTTGATAAATCATCTGTAATTAAGGATTGCATTAAATCATTAGTTGAAGCCAACAAAAAAGCAGATTTCCCAATCACTGCTTCTGACTTCAATCCCATAATTTTCAAGGCTTCATCATTTGCAAATAATACAATACCATTGTTGTCTAAACCAATAATCGGGTCATGCATATTGTTAATCAGTATTTCCAATCGTTTCTTTTCGAACGATAACTTATGCAGATTACTATTACTGTATTCCTCTAGTTTTTGTGCCATTATATTGAACGATTTGGCCAGATCACCATATTCATTATGATTCATAAAATGAACGCGTTCCGAATAGTTTTTATTCGCAATTTCTCTAATACTAGCCGTAAGCTCTTTTATTGGATTGGCAATATTGTTGGGCAAATTCACCAATAAATTAAACGCAATCAAAAAACAAAGAGTTCCTGTAACCGCAATCCACAAATTAGCCGTTTCGGCGGTATGTGTAGCTATGTCGCTTTTCTCTTTTATGGCAATCATATTCAATTTCATAATTTCGAAAATGTACTGACGTATTTGGTTTTTTACCTTTTCATCGGTCCTGTTTTTTTCTAAAAAATCAAAACTTTTTTGCAAATTATACGTCACTTTATCTTCTCCAATTTCTGTGATATTAGCAATTTGATTCTTCAAATTTGTTTCAAAAATAGCAATTGCTTTCTCTTCATCAATTTTAATTTCATCCAATGAAAGCAACATATTCCTAGAATATTCGAGCGTATTATAATTCGCTTTAAGAATATTTTCAGTATCTTTTTTTATCGAAAAAATATAAAACGCCGCTACTAATGACAGAATAATTATCAGTAGAAAAAGTAAGCCAACGCCTAGATTTAATTTGGTTTTAATTTTCATATTGTCTTTGTGAAAAATGGAGCAATCCCATCCTCTTAATTTAATTTGTTTTTTATTTATCCCTACTTTTACTGCTGTAAATTTATGAATCTATGGCTGCATTTTTTTATGAAAGAATCACCAAATCAACATTCGATAACGTAAGATTATTCAATAAACGTCTGAAAATCGTTGTAGATAAAATTACTTTAAATAAATTGAAGTGTGGTTTTCCTATGCAAACCGTTGTAATATTTTTTTGTCCCACCATTTTCAACATCGCATCCGTAATATTAGCATTTTGAATTTTAATCACTTCTGCTCCTAGTTGTGTGGCTAATTTGAAATTATTTATCAAATGCCGTTGCTTATCTAATGCAATTTTGTCACTGCTCTCTTTTGGAGTTTCCACATATAAAACATACCATTTACAATTATAATAGCTGGCCAACCGAGCAGCTTTTCTAATTACAATTTTGGCTGTTTTATCATTACTGCTTATACAAGCCAAGAGTTTTTCATGTTTAAAAACACTATTTTTAGGCACTTCATTCTCAACTTTTCTCAGCACTTGACCCGCAACTTCTTTCAAAGCCAATTCCCGCAATTGCAAAATTTGATCTGATTTAAAAAAATTATTCAGTGCTGTAGCAATTTTATCAGGCGTATAAATTTTACCTTCTTTTAATCGGGAAATGAGCTCATCCGAGGTTAAATCAATATTCACTACCTCATCGGCTAACCGCAGAACATTATCTGGAACTCGCTCTTGAACATCGACATTTGTAATGCGTTTTACATCTTCATGTAAGCTTTCGATATGTTGAATATTCACCGCCGAAATCACATTTATTCCTGCTTCTAGAATTTCCAAAACGTCCTGCCAGCGTTTTTCGTTTTTGCTTCCCTCAATATTTGTATGGGCAAGTTCATCAATAATAACCACCTCAGGGCGCAAATTGATAATGGCTTGCACATCCATTTCCTCTAGTTGTTTGCCTTTATAGAAAAGTGTTCGTCTAGGAATTACAGGTAAACCATCTAATAACTCATGCGTTTCTTTACGAAAATGGGTTTCGATATACCCTATTTTTACATCTATACCTTTTTTCAATAACGTATGTGCTTCTTGTAACATACGAAACGTTTTGCCTACACCGGCACTCATCCCAATGTAAACTTTAAACTTTCCTTTACGTGATTTCTGGATTAAATCCAGAAAGTGCTTAACGTTATTTTCTTTTTCGTTTTCCAATTTAGTTTTAAGATTTAATGTAAGAGAAAAATTAAAAAGAAATAGCCAACGATGTAGTTAAAAATACATTCTGATTACTAGGATCATTGTTTTTCAAAAAAATAGCGTCTTTGCTATTCAAATCTCTGGCTTCTAGTCTAAACATTACATTTTCAGTAACTAAATAATCAAAATTGGCTGAAAAACCATACGTTTTAAATCCGTTTGGTGTTGTAGTTGCTATTATCACACCTTTTTCATCCGTGTAATATTCAGCTCTTGCTGCTAATTGAATTTTAGATGTCGGTTTGTACTGCGCAATCAAAACTGGTGAAAACCAAATATCATATTTATCACTATTAGGTACTGATTGTTGCGCTCCAATATCAAAACCTGCTGTTAAACTTGATTTTTCAGTTACTTTAAATTGTCCGTAAAAATTATTAAAATAACGCCATTTACTATTTGCATCCGGTTGTTCATTCCCCATGTAAGTACTCCAATTTAATGTGGTTTTTGAAGTAGGTTTATAGGTTATTTGTGTACCAAAAGCTGGTGTTTGGTTACCATCAATCTTTTGAATTCGTTGCCATCCATTTAAATACATAGCAGCCAAATACCATTTTTCACTTTTTGAAGTGTAAGCAATTTTTACTCCAGCTTCGTAATACGGGGAATTATCAGCCAAAACACTCCTAGTCAACGTCATACAATCTTTACCTATGGCGCTTTCAAAACCAATATGCGACGGCATAATTCCCGCATCCACCCAAAGATTATGTTTAGACGATATTTTTACTCCAATATTTGCCTCATATACATTTTTTAATAGATCCTGTTCAGCAGCCAAGTTATATTCAGCATACGTTCCAGCCATTAAAGCAAAATTTCCTCGAACATTATCTTTAGCATAATTTACTTTTACCAATCCTAAATTCAAATTAAATTCATTATGCTTATTATGACTGTAAATAAATCCTGGTCGTACGTGATTGTCTGGTTCTCCAAAATCATAACTGTAATATGTTTCGATATAGCCCGAAAAAGTGAATGGACTTTTTTCTTTCTCTACTTCTTGAGCATAAATTGTCGTAAATCCAAAAGCTATTAAAGCTGTAATTATTATTTTCATTTTTGTTTTTTTTATTTGAAGCTAATCCCGCTATCATTCCAAATATTTTGTTTTTAAAGAAAAAACAAAAGGATTTTCCCTTCTATCGGGGCTAGAAAATTTGTTTTATCGTTATTCGTTTATTTCAATTGATCCAAAGCCACATTTAGCTCTAAAACATTTATAGTTGCAACACCCATTACTGCAGGTGTATTAATTTTGGTTTTTACCAAAGCATTTAATTTTTCTTCTGATATTTTTCTTACTGCTGCCACTCGTTTTACCTGAATAAGCGCACCTTCTGGCGAAATATTAGGATCCAAGCCACTACCAGAAGCCGTAACCATATCCGAAGGAATCTCCGATTTTTTTAGATAAGGATGCACAATTAAAAAGGTGTCAATTCTTTTTTGCACCAAAGCTAAATAATCAGAATTACTTGGTCCTTTATTACTTCCTGCACTTCCTGCAGCATTATAATCAACCGCGGAAGGTCTCCCCCAAAAGTAATTCGATTTATCGAATTTTTGACCAATTTTTTGATAACCTACCACTTTTCCGTTTACGGTAACCGTTTCTCCTTCTCCTTTATTGGGAGCCAATTGTGCTATTCCAAAAATTGCCATTGGGTAAATAACCGCTAACAACACCACCAAGAATAAGGTGAATTTTAATATTGAAAATATATTTTTCATTTTGTTTTTATTTTTTTTCTGAAACCTAACCCGTTTTTGAAACCTGTTAGGTTTGAATTTACATAAATAGTGCTACAACCAAATCTATTATTTTAATTCCGATAAAAGGAATAATCAATCCACCAAGACCATAAATCAATAGGTTTCTTTTTAAAATAGCACTCGCCCCGATTGGTTTATAATCAACTCCTTTTAATGCCAGCGGAATCAATATCGGAATGATAATCGCATTAAAAATCACAGCCGATAAAATCGCACTTTCTGGACTGTGCAATCCCATAATATTTAACCCTTCAAGAGCAGGAATTGCCGTGATGAAAAGGGCGGGAACAATAGCAAAATATTTAGCTACATCATTCGCAATCGAGAACGTGGTTAGCGTTCCTCTAGTCATCAATAGCTGTTTTCCTATTTCTATGATTTCAATTAACTTGGTAGGATCATTATCAAGATCGACCATGTTTCCAGCTTCTTTTGCAGCTTGTGTTCCGCTGTTCATGGCAACACCTACATCGGCTTGTGCCAATGCGGGTGCGTCATTGGTACCGTCACCCATCATGGCTACAAGTTTACCGTTTTGTTGCTCATTCTTGATGTAGTTCATTTTATCTTCCGGTTTGGCCTCGGCAATAAAATCATCAACACCGGCGGCTTCTGCAATAAATTTAGCTGTTAGCGGATTATCACCGGTTACCATCACCGTTTTTACACCCATTTTTCTCAAACGTTCAAAACGTTCTTTCATTCCCGTTTTGATAATGTCCTGCAATTCTATAACGCCTTGGACTTGAGCGTTTTTAACTACCACCAATGGCGTTCCTCCTTTTGATGAGATAGCAATCACGGCTTGTGCAATATCCTCGGGGAAAATAGTTCCCGCTTTCAGAGCAATATTTTTTGCGGCATCTTGAGCACCTTTTCTAATATCCGTTCCGTCTTTTAAAACAACACCGCTGGTTCTCGTTTCGGCAGTAAACTTGATTAAAGTAGCGCCTTCAATAGATAATTTTTGAGAAACTTCAATTCCTGCCAGTTCCACAATACTTTTACCTTCGGGTGTGTCATCAGCGAGCGAACTCAAAACTGCCGATTTGATAAAATCGTCTTCCGAGATTCCTTTTGCAGGATAAAAACGAGTTGCTTTTCTATTTCCAATAGTTATTGTTCCGGTTTTATCCAAAAGCAATACATCAATATCTCCAGCAGTTTCTACCGCTTTCCCCGATTTGGTAATTACATTGGCACGCAAAGCCCTATCCATTCCTGCAATCCCAATCGCTGATAACAAGCCGCCAATGGTTGTTGGAATCAAACAAACAAAAAGTGAAATAAAAGCTGCAATAGTTATTGGTGCATTAGCATAATCGGCAAACGGTTTCAAGGTCACGCAAACAATCACAAATATTAAGGTAAATGCAGCTAACAGAATAGTTAATGCAATCTCATTAGGCGTTTTCTGGCGGCTTGCTCCTTCTACCAAAGCAATCATTTTATCCAGAAAACTTTCTCCTTGTTCGTTAGTCACGATAACTTTAATTTTGTCTGATAGCACTTTAGTTCCGCCAGTAACTGATGATTTATCGCCCCCAGCTTCCCGAATTACTGGTGCACTCTCCCCAGTAATAGCACTTTCATCGATTGTAGCTAACCCCTCGATGATTTCTCCATCAGTCGCAATTAAATCTCCAGCTTCACAAACAAAAATATCACCTTTCTTCAATTCAGATGAACTGATATTTTTGATTTCTCCATTAGCCAAAAATTGTCTGGCAGGTGTTTCTTCACGTGTTTTTCTTAAACTGTCTGCTTGTGCTTTTCCTCTTGCCTCGGCAATAGCCTCCGCAAAATTGGCAAACAAAAGGGTTGCTAACAAAATTAGAAATACTATGAAATTATAGGCAAAACTGCCTTGGTCTTGTGCACCAAATAAAATGGCAATACACACGGCAAACATAATAGCAGTTCCGATTTCAACGGTGAACATTACTGGATTCTTGAACATTATTTTCGGATTAAGCTTTACAAAAGACTGCACTAGCGCATCTTTTACTTGCTTACTTTCAAATAATGAATTGGATTTATTAGTATTCATTTTTTTATTATTTTAATGTAAAGTACTCTGCTAAAGGTCCAAGTGCCAGTGCCGGAAAAAAAGATAAAGCAGCTATGATGGCGATTACGGCAAAAACCATAACTCCAAAAATGGTTGTGTCTGTTTTTAAAGTTCCTGCACTTTCAGGAATGTATTTTTTATTAGCCAATAATCCTGCGATGGCTAATGGACCTATTATTGGTAAAAATCTACTCAATAACAATACAATTCCTGTAGTAATATTCCAAAATGGATTATTGTCTCCCAAACCTTCAAAACCTGAGCCATTGTTGGCTGCACTTGAGGTGAATTCGTATAACATTTCTGAAAAACCGTGGTGTCCAGGATTGTTTAACCAACCCGTAGCATTTCCGCTAAACCAATAGCCCATTGCGGTATCATTTGCAGCAAAATAAGAAGCTAAAGCCGTTCCTGATAATATTAATAAAGGGTGAAGAATTGCGATAAAAGCAGCTATTTTCACTTCACGAGCTTCAATTTTCTTTCCTAAAAATTCTGGTGTTCGACCGACCATTAATCCCGAAATAAAGACTGCGAGAATGATAAAAATATAGAAGTTCAAAAATCCTACTCCGCAACCACCATAAAAGGCGTTGACCATCATAGCCAACAATTGCATGGAACCAGAAACAGGCATAGAGCTATCATGCATACTATTAACTGATCCTGTAGAAATTACTGTTGTAGCAATACTCCAAAATCCTGAAATAGCGGGCCCAAAACGAACTTCTTTACCTTCCATGGCTCCTGTTGTTTGAGAAATTCCCATTTTTTCGATAGCTGGATTTCCATTGAGTTCACTGATAACAGTGGGAATTACTAATAGTAAAAAACCAATTGTCATCACTCCAAAAACTACATAGGATAATTTTCTTTTTTTGAGATAAAAACCTAAGGCGAAAATCATAGCAAATGGAATGATTAATTGTGCCCATAGTTCAACCGCATTCGTAAAATAAGTTGGGTTCTCTAGAGGATGTGCCGAATTGGCTCCAAAAAATCCACCACCATTGGTTCCAATATGCTTGACAGCAATAAATGCTGCGGCTGGTCCGCGGGAAACATGTACTGAATCGCCTTGTAAAGTGGTAATTGTATCTTTTCCTTCAAAAGTCATTGGAGTTCCACTTACTAATAACGCTACCGCTACAATTATAGAAAGTGGTAATAAAATACGGGTACAACTTTTGATAAAATAATTGTAAAAATTTCCCAATTTATCAGTAGTTCTTTCTTTCATTGCAGTAAAAACCATTGCTGCGGCTGCCATTCCCACAGCTGCAGATACAAATTGCAAGAACATTAAAAATAGTTGTGACAAATAAGAAACGCCACTTTCACCTGAATAATGCTGTAAATTGCAATTCACAACAAACGAAATGGCGGTATTAAAGGCCAAATCAGGTGACATATTTGGATTATCGTCAGGATTTAAAAATAATGATCCCTGAAATAATAAAATAAAAAAACAAAGAAAAAACCAAACCATATTTACACTCAAAAGTGCTTTCAAGTGTTGTTTCCAGTTCATTTCTTCAGTGGAATTAATACCACTAATTTTGAAAATAAATTTTTCAATTGGGTTAAAAATCGAGTCAAGGAATGTTTTATCTCCTGTAAAAACTTTAGCAATATACTTTCCAATAGGAATAGCTAAAAATATTGATAGAATAAAAACACTAATGACTCCAAATAATTCTGTGTTCATAATTTAATTTTAGATTAGTGATTTAGAATTTTTCAGGCTTGATTAATACGTAAACCAAATAGCCGAAAACTGCAAGGGCGACAATAAATAGTGCTGTCATGATTTAGATTTTTTCAAAGAATTCGACGGATTTAAAACAAATTACAAAGAGCAAAACAGCTAATGCAAGTAAAAGAATAGTGATTAACATAGATTTTAGATTATTGGATTATTAAAATTTTGGACAATCGATTTGCCTAATTATACTCCCGAAGTATAGATTTGTTTGATGTATTCTGCTTTTAACGATTTTGGAAAAAGATTTGAAATACTGCAATGATGTAATTCCATGAAAGAAGAAACTGAAAAAACATACACATTCGAAATGGCAATTTTAGTTTCGTTGCTTCCTGTTTCGAATAATCGTTCCGCTAATGCCAAACATTTTTTGGCTCGATTTATATTTCCATAAATGATTGCATTTTTTGTGATTTCGGCGAAGCGTTCTGCTTTTTGGTAAATCGTAGTAACTTGATTTTTCATATTTATTTTATATTTACTTTTTAAAGGAATATGGTATCGCAATTCTTAGGTTTTATTTCTAATTTGAAACATGGCAATTTCATAAGAATGATTTTTTATGTTCTTCATCGCTTATGCCAAAATACATTCCAAGAAATCGCAACTACACATAAAACACAGTTAATTAGTGACTTATGTTTTTTTTATTAAAATAAGGCATAAAAAAAGCCTATCAAAATGATAGGCTTTTCTCAAAATAGTAGGTTTTACTATTGGATATTATATTCGTCTAATTTTCTGTAAAGCGTTGCAACGCCAATTTCTAATAAACGTGCAGTTTCGGCTTTATTACCTTTGGCGTAATTTAATACTTTTTGAATGTGTAATTTTTCAATACTTTGCATCGAAAAAGCGGATAGTGTTTTATTAGTTGTATCGCTTTGATGTTGCATCTCATAAGGTAGAACATCTAATGTTAAAATATCGACATCAGCCAAAATTACGGATCGTTCAACAACATTTTTCAGCTCTCGAACATTTCCAGGCCAATGATAGGTTTCCATTTTATGTAAAAAATCACCATCAATAGAAACTATTTTCTTATTTACTTTCTCAGAAAATTGGTTTACAAAATAGTGTGTCAATGGTGCAATGTCTTTTATTCTTTCTCGTAATGGCGGAATTATGATCTCGAATATATTCAATCTAAAATACAAATCCGAACGAAAACGATGCGCTTCACTTTCGGTTTTTAAATTGCGATTGGTTGCGGCTATTAGCCTGAAATTTGATTTTCTGGGGGTTGTGTCACCTAATTGTATGTATTCGCTAGTTTCTAAAACCCGTAATAATTTGGCTTGTAATTCTAAAGGCATTTCGCCAATTTCATCCAGAAATAAAGTACCGCCATTCGCCTCTTCGATAAATCCTTTCTTGTCTTTGATTGCTCCTGTAAAAGCTCCTTGCTTGTGTCCAAACAATTCACTTTCGAGAATTTCCTTGCTAAAAGTACTACAATTTAAAGCTACAAATGATTTCCCTACTCGGTTACTATTTTCATGAATAGCTTGTGCAAAAACTTCTTTTCCGGTTCCTGTTTCTCCTGTTAAAAGTACAGTAGAATCTGTTTTGGATACTCTTTTAGCCAAATCAATTACCTGTTCCAATCCCTTTGATTTACCAATGATACTAACAAAAGAATATTTATCGGAAATCCGTTTTTCGAGCTGTTGGACTTTCTTAATAAGTTGGACTTTGTCTAATGCTTTGTACAGCAGCGGAATAATTTTATCGTTATCATCTCCTTTCACGATATAATCGAAAGCACCATTTTTCATGGCTTGAACACCGTCAGCAATTTTCCCGAAGGCAGTCAATAAAATAACTTCTGTAATTGGAAAACTTGTTTTTATTTTTTGTACAAAATCAACACCATTGCCATCAGGAAGTTTCACATCGCAAAGTACCACATCAATATCATTGTGTTCCAATTTCTTGAAACCTGATTTTAAATCGGATGCTTCGAGAACTTCAAAACCTTCTGATTTTACGATTCGGGAAAGAAGGCTACGCAGTTTTTCCTCGTCGTCAATAATGAGAATTTTTTTCAAAATAGGATTTGTATAAATTTAAAATACAAAGCTAACTTTTTAAATACTGAGAAATAAAAATAATTTGGGTTTACTTTCTTCGGGTATCGATAAGATGAACGATCTTCCAACTGTTATCTTTTTTAAAAAGCGTAAAAGCATTCACGCCTTTATGACTTAATTTTCCATTGACATAAAACTCATAAGGCGTCCAAGCGTGCGCCATACTTCCGTCGACTTGTATATAATAATTTAATATTTTTTCCTGAAAAACGACCTCTTTTGGAATAGAAGCTATCGATTTAAAAAAAACTTTCGGATCTTCATTAGATAACTTCTCCCCTTTTGCATTCTCAGCAATTGATTGCAGAATCATTCCGTCATTACATAAAGCTTTCAATTTCACTGAATCTTTAGCATGAAAAGCCTCAAAAAAAGTCTCTATTACGTTTTTAATTTCATGATTTTGAGCTTGCAAAGTTGCCGACAGAATCAAGGCAAACACTATTAAAGCTTTACGCATAACTATTTTATTTAATTAATTTGGCCACCAAAGAAACATTACTATGCATTTTGGAGTTAAAAATATACATTTTATTACCTTTACGATCTTAAAAAAACAAATATGTCAGTCGCTAAAAAAGATTATAAAAGGATTACTACAAAATCATTGATTGAAATGAAAGCCAATGGCGAAAAAATATCCATGCTTACTGCTTATGACTTTACGATGGCAAAGATAGTTGATACGGCAGGAATTGATGTGATTTTAGTAGGCGACTCGGCATCAAACGTAATGGCTGGTCACGAGACTACCCTACCTATAACTTTAGACCAGATGATTTATCATGCATCGTCTGTGGTACGGGCTATCGAAAGAGCATTGGTTGTAGTAGACTTACCTTTTGGGAGTTATCAATCTGACCCTAAAGAAGCTTTACGATCTTCGATTAGAATTATGAAAGAAAGTGGCGGTCACGCAGTAAAACTGGAAGGTGGAAAAGAAATTAAAGAGTCAATCAAAAAAATATTGAATGCGGGAATTCCAGTTATGGGACATTTGGGTTTAACCCCACAATCCATTTATAAATTTGGAACCTATACTGTTCGAGCCAAAGAGGACGAAGAAGCGGATAAACTTATTGAAGATGCTAAATTATTAGAACGTTTGGGTTGTTTCGCATTGGTATTAGAAAAAATTCCTGCGCATTTAGCTGAAAAAGTGGCGCAAAGTATTGCGATTCCTGTAATTGGTATTGGAGCTGGTGGTGGTGTAGATGGTCAGGTTTTGGTAATTCATGATATGCTAGGCATGAATAATGAATTTAGTCCGCGATTCTTAAGAAGGTATATGGATTTATACGACGGAATGACAAAAGCCATTGGTCAGTACGTTGCCGATGTAAAATCAAGTGATTTTCCGAATAGTAGTGAGCAATATTAAGGGCCTAAACCCAAAGGAAGATTGAAAAATGAAAATACTATCCAATAAAAACAACCTGCAAATTCTACACGAAGACAACCACCTAATTGTCGTAAATAAACGAGTTGGCGATATTGTACAAGGCGACAAAACGGGTGACAAACCATTATCTGATGTGGTCAAAGAATATATTAAAGACAGATATAACAAACCGGGCGAAGTATTTCTTGGTGTAGTACACCGTTTAGATCGTCCCACAACCGGAATAGTTGTTTTTGCTAGAACCAGTAAAGCATTGACGAGAATGAATGAATTATTTAGCAATCGTGAAACTCAAAAAACGTATTGGTGTGTGGTTAAAAATAAACCAGGTAAGCTTGAGGATAAATTAGTTCATTACTTAAAAAGAAACGAAAAAAACAATACTTCAAAAGCACATTTAAAAGAAGTTTCTGACAGTAAACTAGCTAGTTTAGATTATAAAATTATCAAAGAGCTTAACAATTATTTTGCGCTTGAAATCAATCTTCATACGGGCAGACACCATCAAATTCGCGCACAGCTTTCGGCTATTGGCTCACCCATAAAAGGCGATTTAAAATATGGTTTTGATCGAAGTAATCCAGATGGAG
>JAYTBZ010000355.1:0-2608 GCA_043736705.1 Flavobacterium sp.
ATTCTTAAATAAATCTTCTTGTTTTGCCATAGTACTGCAAAAATATAAAAAGTGAACTTAAAAAAAAGGAAATTGTTCAAGATTGAACCACTGATTTGCCTATTTTTATAAATAAATCCCTGATTATATGTTTGAAAGCCTCATTAATTTATTTTTTCCAAAAGTATGTTCTGGATGCAGTTCTTTTTTATTAACCAATGAAAACATAATTTGTACCGTTTGCAGACATGATATTCCTTTAACAAATCATCATTTAAATCCTGAAAACGAGGCCTACAGAAAGTTTTATGGACGCATCCCTATAGTTCATGCTTCAGCATTATTTTATTTTCATAAAAAAGGAATTGTTCAAGAACTCATTCATAATCTAAAATACAAAGGTCATGAAGAAATAGGGGCAATTCTTGGCGAATGGTATGCCGAAGATTTAAAAACGATTGCCTTATTGCATACAGCAGATGAAATTATTCCAGTTCCGTTACATCGAAAGAAACTAAGAGAAAGAGGACACAACCAAGTTACTACTTTTGGCAAATCGCTTTCTACGAGTTTAAAAATCGACTACAACGACTCGCTTTTAAAACGAAACGTCTACTCA
Source organism: Flavobacterium sp. (assembly GCA_043736705.1). Taxonomy (GTDB): domain Bacteria; phylum Bacteroidota; class Bacteroidia; order Flavobacteriales; family Flavobacteriaceae; genus Flavobacterium. Next base: position 599 of record JAYTBZ010000355.1, read on the forward strand.
AAAACGCAATCCAAAAAAAACCTATTGGGACGAATGGAGGGAATCGAAACTATTTTTGATGTTACTTTTACCGAGAAAGACCACAACAAACATTTTCTGTTAATTGATGATGTTATTACTACTGGTGCAACACTGGAAGCGTGTTCACGGGCTTTACTAAAAATTCCAGGTGCAAAAATTAGTGTTGCTTGTATGGCGATGGCTCATTCGTAGAATACTGTTTTTCAGTTTCAAACCAAGAGTAATTTCTACTAAATACAATTTAGGATTTTAGAATTCCACTCGGTTTGAGCCCAATACTCTCAATACTTTGGGAGAAATTCCTTTTTTAAAAGCTTTTTGGATGGATAAAAAATAGCCTACAGCATGACATAGCGGAGTGAACTGACGAAGCAAATAGCTCCTGAAAACAAATACAGTACAATCAAAAATAAAATCCTATTCGTTTATTTAATGAAATTATAACGAAATAGAATTTCCGTTTCGGAGTTTAATGTTTAAATTTGAATAATATATTTATAAATCATTAAACAATCATATTATGGCTTTTGAATTACCACAATTACCTTATGCGTATGACGCATTAGAACCTCATATTGATGCACGTACAATGGAAATCCATCATTCTAAACATCATAATGCTTACACGACAAATTTGAATGCTGCTATTGCAGGAACAGATATGGAGGGTAAAACTATTGAAAATATCTTGATTAACCTTGATATGAAAAACATGCCCGTTCGTAACAATGGTGGTGGTTTTTACAATCACAACTTGTTCTGGACAGTTATGACTCCAAACGGTGGTGGACTACCAACTGGAGATTTATTAGCTGCAATTGAGGCTGCTTTTGGCACTTTTGAAGAATTTAAAGCAAGTTTCAGTAAAGCTGGCGCTACTCAATTTGGTTCTGGATGGGCTTGGCTTTGTGCACACAAAGGTGGTAAAGTTGAAGTTTGTGGTACCCCAAACCAAGATAATCCTTTGATGCCTGGTGTAGGATGTGGCGGAACTCCAATTTTAGCAATGGACGTGTGGGAACATGCATATTATTTAAACTATCAAAACAGAAGACCAGATTATATTGAAGCTTTTTTCAGTGTTATTAACTGGACAGAAGTCGCACGAAGATTCGCTTTAGAAAAATAATAGCTCCTTAAACCAGGAGGGGAATTAGCAAAACAGGCTATAAAAAGATTTATTTTTCTTTTTTATAGCCTGTTTTTTATTACTTAAGAAAATTAACTACGCGTTACATCTTTTGTTCTTATTTGGGTTTATGAGGCTTTGACTTTATTCCAATAAAAAAGGCGGAATTTCTTCCACCCTTTTTGCCCCAAATCTACCATAAACTTAACCTACTAATGTTATGGTCTTATAAATATAATATTGTTCTCTATTTTTACCAAAAAAATTAGACGAACAACTTAGAAAACCGATTAAAAACTACATAAGGAAACTTACTAGTAAGCTCTAGCATCTTTCCCCTCGTAAAAATTCATAAAAGCTCTGTTAACGACTCTATTTCCTCCTGGTGTAGGATAATCTCCTGTAAAGTACCAATCCCCTAAGTTTTTAGGACAAGCGATATGCAAATCTTCTACAGTTTGAAAAATAATTTTTACCTCAGCTTTTATCTCTGGAGAGCTCAACATTTCGGCAATTTTATCTGAAACTTCTTGTGGTTCAAAAGGTTCGTAAATAGCCGTTACATAATTTATTACTTCACTATCCTTAAAGTTTTCTTGTGATTTGCATTTAACATATACCTCATCAACTATGCAATATAAATTTCGTTCCTTGAGCAATTCTAAAGCGGCTCTAAAAGCTACTAATCCCTCTAGTTTAGCCATGTCAATTCCGTAACAATCTGGATATCGAATTTGCGGCGCCGATGAAACCACAACAATCCTTTTTGGATTCAAACGATCCATCATTTTGATAATACTCATTTTTAAGGTTGTCCCTCGAACGATACTATCATCTATAATTACCAAATTGTCTGTTGG
>JAYTBZ010000356.1:0-2606 GCA_043736705.1 Flavobacterium sp.
AAACTATTCTCCGATGCAAGGTGTTTTTGTAAATGGGAAAATGGAAGAAATTCAATTTGAAAAAATTCAATTGACAAATCAAGCTATCATCGCTTTTCTCAAAATAAAAGGCACTCTAAATGTATCCGTTGATGGATTGAAGTAAATTTTAAGAAGCTAACTTGATTTCTTCTTTTTCATTCGGTAAATGGCATACCCAATTCCTGCAACAAGCAGATAGGGAATCACCATTAGATAAACAATTCCGTCATTTACCGCAGCCGCTTGTGTGGAATTCTCATTGCTGGTCAAAGCAGCGCGACACATTGCACATTGCGCATTTGTTGGCAGTGAAATAAGATTTAAAACAAATATTAATGATAAGGAATAAAAACAACTTACACGATTGCTTTTTACTTTCTCCCGAGTTCCCACTACTTTAAATTCGGTTATTAAATTTTTAGTATACATAATAGGGTGAAATCATTAAATAAACAATTACGCCGGTAACTGCAACGTACAACCAGATAGGAAAAGTGATTCTAGATATTTTCTTATGAGACTCAAAATTGGCTGCTAAGGCTCGAACATAGGTCACTAAAACCATCGGAATGATCGCTATTGATAAAACAATGTGAGTTATTAATATAAAATAATAAACATACTTAATAGCACCTTCACCACCAAATTTTGTTGAGTCACTCGTCATATGATAAGCCACATACATAACCAGAAACGCGAGGGATAGCGCAATTGCTGAGGTCATCAACCACTGATGTAGTTTTCTATTTCCATTTTTTATAGCTATTACAGCCACAAACAAGAGAATTGCAGTTACCCCATTGGTAGTGGCATATATTGGAGGCAAAAAAGAAAGCGGTTCTACATTATACCCAAAATCTTTAAGTTTTACTCCAAAAAGTATTGCTACCACTAAAGGTATCACAATTGAAACTGCGATAATATATTTGCTGAATTTTTGTTCTAACGAATTATTTTCCATCATTATTCTTTTAATAAAATATTAATATCTTGTTGGATGTTTCGTACTCCTTTTTTATCTAGACCGTCATAATACAAAATTGGGTTTCCAAAATCGTCAGTCCTGCAACGTATGTTTCCATTCTTGTCTATAAGAGCAAACAATCCTGAATGTTCAAAACCACCAGCTACTTTGTTGTTTTGGCCTGCATAAAGATTAAAACCTTTATTAGCCAAATTAAAAATATACGCTTTGTCGCCTGTTAAAAAATTCCAATTAGCCGATTTTACACCCAAAAGATTTCTGTGATCCCGGAGTACTTTTGCAGTATCATGTTCTGGGTCTATGGTTATTGAAACAATACCAAAATTAGGATTCCCAAAAAACTTCTTTTCCAATACCAACATGCTTTGATTCATTTTTGGACAAATAGTAGGGCAAGTAGAAAAGAAAAATTCTAAAACATATACTTTCCCATTGTATGTTTCATTGGTGATTTTTATATTGTCTTGATTAATAAGCTCGAATTTGGGAGCAGGACCTATTTTTAACAATTGCCCTTGTGATTCAGAAACTGGATTCACACTATCCAATCGATCTCCTTGTACTACTTTGTCATTCTTAATTCTTTCGACAATTTTCGGTATCGCATAAATACCAAAAATCAAAATAATAAAAGAAATTCCTATGTAAGATTTATTTTTGAACATATCCGATTATATTTTTCTGGTGGCGTTATTGTTCTTTTTTAGAGCAGCACGATATTCATAAAGAATCACTTTAAAATCATCCAGCATTTCATTGCTTAACTCTGCAGGGTGAAAAGTGTTGTATCCTTCTTTAGTATTTTTAACTAATTTTCGACCTCGAAGATTTCGTTTTTTATCAACGATGTACACTTTTGGAGTTCCTAAATTATCATCTAATTTTTCTACTAGCTTTAATTGAGAATAATATGTCTTTATTTCCTCATTTGAAGCAAAAACAAAACGCCATTGTGCAACATCTGTGAAGGCACCCAATGCATCAATCACTTTTTTGGCATCTTTTTCAGTTCCAGTTGGACATACCATAACAAACTGAACGTCTTTGAACTCATGATATCTTTGATAAATCTTTTGATTTAAATTAAAAAGATTTCCTCTATTTTTTAAAAGTTCAGTACCCATAAAACCCAAAATGGTTACTTTACCATTCAAACTAACTTTTTGACTATCTAAAGATTCCCAGTTACCTAAGTCAGCGGTATTGGGAGTTATAGTTGGTAATTTAGTAAACCCATTAACACCTGAGGCAAAAAAAAGGTATGCCACAATAGGTAGTATAAATAGAACGAAAAGGACACTGTTTTTTTTCATTGGAACATTAATAATTAAAGTACAAAAATAAAAAAAGGTACGCAATGCGTACCCTCTTTTTGAATTAATATCTTGTTAAAAATTCCATTTGATTGTAGAATTTTTAAAAACCTCATAAATATAATCCCCTTCAGTCAAAAGAATGAAGAGCAAATATAAAATCAGAAAAATTACTGGAAAAACTACTGCACTTCTTAAAGAGCTTTTTTCACCTTCCATATGCATAAATGCATAAACGATGTAATACGCTTTAAAAATGGTAAGAGCATAAAAGATCCAATTAAGTA
>JAYTBZ010000357.1:0-12834 GCA_043736705.1 Flavobacterium sp.
ATATAATCATTTTCTTTTTTGATTTCTTTTTCCTTGATTCGGGTATTCGGATAAATTATTCGCTCATTAATTAACAATAAAAAAGGTGTGGCAACCATACTCATAGCAATGATTGCCAAAATCTGGTTGGCTAAAATATTAGGTATGATATTCAATTGCATGCAAAAACTCATAATTACAAAACCAAATTCACCGGCTTGGCTCAAGCCAAAAGCGAATAGTAAATTTTGATCTAATTTTTTTTTATAAAATCGACTGGTAAAAAATAAAACGATAAACTTCACTATGGTTAGAATGGCTCCAAAAGCAAAAATAAATAACGGATTGTCAATTATTAACTTGAAATTGATCGAGGCGCCAACTCCCAAAAAGAACAATCCAAGAAGCAATCCTTTGAAAGGTGCAATATCGCCTTCTAATTCATGACGAAATTCAGAATTTGCCAGTACGACACCTGCCATAAATGCCCCAAGAGCAGGACTTAAGCCAATTAATTGCATCATATAGGAAACACCTACAACGAGCAGTAATGCCGAAGCGGTAAACAATTCTTGCAACCTCGTTTTTGCAATGATATGTAATAATGGAACAAACAAAAAGCGACCTGCAAAGTAGATTGTTGCAAGAATTCCGAAAACGATTACCGTTTGTAACCAACTTTGATAACCCGTGATTAACGATTGAGGCGCGTCATTAGTCATTTCTAGATTGACGGAGGATAACAGTGGTAAAAAAGCCAATATTGGGATTACAGCAATATCTTGGAAAAGTAAAACCGCAAAAGAAGAACTCCCCACAGAGGTATTGGACAACCCTTTTTCTTTCAGGGTTTGTAAGACAATCGCAGTAGAGGATAGCGCAAGTGCGAGCGAAATAGCCAATGCACTTTCCCATTTCCAGTCCATAAAAATGAGGCATCCTGCAAACAATAGTACTGTTGTTCCAATCAGTTGCATAGAACCCATTCCAAGGATGAACCTTCGCATTTTCCAAAACTTACTGGGTTCTAGTTCTAGACCAATTAAAAAAAGCATCATGACCACTCCAAATTCTGCAAAATGCATAATATCCTGACCTTCTTGACCTATCAATCCAAGAACAAAAGGACCAATAATTATCCCAGCAAACAAATAGCCTAGAATGGAACTTAAGCCTAATTTTTTTGCAATTGGTACACAAATTACAGACGCTGTTAGGTATATAATAGCCTGAAGTAAAAAATTAGTATCCATATTAGGTTTGTATTGTTGCAAACCATTCGTTCAAATAATGGTATTGCAGAATTTCATCTGTATTTAAAACGTAATTTTCTAAATATTCCAAAAAATAGCCATAAATCAAACCATTTTTTTCATAATCTTCACTTTTCATATTGTGTGTTCCATGTACTACAAATGGTGGTAAGTACAGCATGTTGCACACTTTCGCCGTTTGATTAAATGGCTCCAATAATTCCAGAATACTGTAACGATCGCTACCTGTTTCACAATAATTTTCTTTATCGCCACCCGTTGTAATGACTTGAAAAATTATTTTATTTTGTAATGCTTTCCCCTTTTTTCCGTATGCCCAATTGTGTTCTAAAACCATATCTATCCATTGCTTCATTAAAGGCGGACAACTGTACCAATACATAGGATGATGCCAAATGATGATATCATGTTTGCTTAACAAATCTTGTTCGAATTTTACATCAATATCAAAATTTGGATATTGTTCGTATAAATCATGAAAAGTAATATTTTCTGAATCGGGAATGTTGTTCACCAACGCTTTGTTCGCATGTGATTTCTCGAACAGCGGATGTGAAAATAGGATTAAGATTTTATTTTTTGACATGAAATGTTAGTTAGCTTTTCGTTTTTAAAACAAGAAATGGTGTAGTCAATTTGGCGTACAGTTTATTTCTATTTAAAAGTGTATTGAAAGGTATAAAATAGTATTCATTTTTAATGATGCTCCCTATCGTTTTATGATTTTTTGATATTAAAAAATCCCTTTTAAAGAAATTTGACTTCCTTTCGAAGGGATTTTATAAAATAGAAGAACTTCTTAAAACTTATATGCCAAGAAAATTACTAGGTGTAATTTGCATTAATTCGGCTTTAATTACATCCGAAACATTTAAGGTTGTAATAAACCCATGAATGGCGTTTTTATCAATAGTTTCATTGGTTCGAGTCAATCCTTTCAGTGCTTCATATGGATTAGGATATCCTTCCCGACGCAAGATCGTTTGAATTGCTTCAGCGACAACCGCCCAATTTTTTTCCAAATCTTCGTGAAATTTAGGTTCATTCAATAACAATTTGTTCAATCCTTTTAAAGTAGCTTCAAAAGCAATCAAAGTATGTCCCATTGGTACACCGATATTTCTCAAAACGGTACTGTCCGTTAAATCACGTTGTAATCTTGACAAAGGCAATTTAGCCGATAAATGTTCAAAAATCGCATTAGCAATTCCTAAATTCCCCTCTGAATTTTCAAAATCAATTGGGTTCACTTTATGTGGCATTGCCGAAGAACCTATTTCTCCAGCTTTTATTTTTTGCTTGAAATATTCCATCGAAACATAGGTCCAAATGTCACGGTCTAAATCAATGATGATCGTATTTATTCTTTTCAACGCATCAAAAAAGGCGGCGAAATGATCGTAATGTTCTATTTGTGTAGTAGGGAAGGAGTGGTGCAAGCCTAGATTTTCCTCTACAAACTTTCCTCCAAATTTTCTCCACTCAATCTGTGGATACGCCACATGATGTGCATTGTAATTTCCAGTTGCACCGCCAAATTTAGCAGCAAAAGGAATATTAAACAGCAAACGCATTTGTTCCTCTAAACGTTCTACAAAAACACCAATTTCTTTCCCCAAACGCGTTGGAGAAGCAGGTTGTCCGTGGGTACGTGCAAGCATAGGAATATCGCGCCATTCGACGCTTAAATCTTTCAATTTTGATGTCAAAGTAATCAAAGAAGGCATGTACACTTTCTCGAAAGCTTCTTTTGTAGAAAGCGGAATTGCGGTGTTATTAATATCTTGTGAAGTCAATCCAAAGTGGATAAACTCCTTATATTCAGATAAACCTAATTTTTCAAAAGCATCTTTGATAAAGTATTCTACCGCTTTTACATCGTGGTTGGTTACTTTCTCCGTTTCTTTAATCCAAATGGCATCTTCAGTAGAGAAGTTTTTATAAATGTCACGTAAACTGTCGAATAAATCTGGGTTTACGTTTGCAAGTTGTGGCAAAGGCACTTCGCACAAAGCAATAAAATATTCAATTTCAACCAATACGCGGTATTTGATTAAAGCTTCTTCTGAGAAAAAGGGAGCCAGAGAAACAGTCTTATTTCTATACCGTCCGTCAATGGGTGATACAGCATTCAATTCGTTTAAAGTAGTCATTGTTTAGTTGTTTGTTCGAAAAGCGCAAAAATAGTTATAAGTTACAAGTAATGAGGTATAAGTTCAGCTTTTTATTACCATTACTTTTGTTTTTGTCATTGTATTACATTTCGCAATTTATTTCTCATAATCGCAACGCCTTTTGAGGCTATTTCTGGAATAACCTCCAATGTATTTCTAAGATTTGGAATTTTTATAGGCTTTGGATCAATATAAAAAATAGGCGTTTCCCGTGGTGTGAAATCAATAAGTCCAGCTGCAGGATAGACTTGTAAGGAGGTCCCAATTACCGCAAAATAATTGGCACTTTCAGTAAGTGCTATGGCTACTTCAAGCGCTGGAACTTCCTCACCAAACCAAACAATATGCGGTCTTAGCTGATTTTTGTTTTCGTCAAAATCACCAAAATTCAAATCGTCCTGCCAATCCAGAATGTAATTTGGGTTTTTGGTGCTGCGTACCTTTAATAATTCGCCATGCAAATGCAATACCCTCGAACTTCCCGCGCGTTCGTGTAAATTATCTACATTTTGGGTAATAATGTAAACCTCAAAATCAGTTTCTAATTCGGCAAGAATCAAATGCCCAAGATTAGGTTCTACTTCTTTTAACTGTTTGCGTCTCTGATTGTAAAAATCGAGTACTAAAGCTGGGTTTTTAGACCAACCTTCCGGCGTGGCTACATCTAGAACGTTATGACCTTCCCAAAGTCCGTCACTGTCGCGAAAAGTTTTAATACCACTTTCGGCACTTATGCCAGCTCCGGTTAGGACTACTAGTTTCTTTTTCATTTGTAAAATACATTTGTAAGTGAATCAGGTTGAATAGCTGTTTGGCTGTGCCGTTAGGCACTAAATATTGGTAGTAATTAGGATCAAAATTTATTTGCGTGCCGTAGGTACGTGACAAAACTATAAATGTTGCGTACCTATGGCACGCTAAATCCGTTTCACTTCTTGTTTTCTACCAATATTTAGTGCCTAACGGCACATTTCAATCCTTGATTCGAATTAGTATATAAAGCTAGTCTTTTTTAGTATTTTTGCCAAAAAAATAACCCGCAATGATTGATATCGATTACCTTAATTTTCTTGAAAATATCTTAACGGATAACCGAAAGGAAAAATTTCAAAAAGTATTGGCCAACCGAACCAAACATTTTACAATTGCTGTAGAGGATATCTTTCAAATGCACAATACCAGTGCCGTGATGCGCAGTTGTGAAATCTTCGGAATTCAGGAATTGAACGTTATCGAACAGCGTTATGGGAAAAGTATCGATAAAGAAATTGCCATGGGCGCTCAAAAATGGGTAGACATTAATACCTTTGATAGCATTACCAATTGTCTGGATACGTTAAAAAGTAAAGGCTACAAAATCATTGCTACCACGCCACATGAAAATGATTGCTTGCTAGAAGATTTTGATATTTCGAAACCAAGCGCTTTATTTTTTGGTACCGAACGAGACGGACTCTCTGAAGAAATTTTGCAACGCGCCGATGGTTTTCTAAAAATCCCGATGGTAGGTTTCACCGAAAGTTTGAATATTTCGGTTTCGGCGGCGATCATCATTCAAAACGTAACGAATCGATTGCGCAAGTCAAACATTGATTGGCATTTATCTGAAAATGAAATTTTAGAAAAGCGTCTGGCTTGGGCTAAAAATTCCATAAAAGACATTAAGCGAATTGAAGAACGGTATTTTGAGGAAAATCCCGAGTAAAGGAATAATAAATTTTAGTATTTAAATTAGTCGGAATATACTGTCCGAATTTTTTGGGGTCAGCATATCATTCATCTATAAGAGTAATCTTGTTGTAATTAATGATTAGTCTAAGTACAATTTATTATATTGTTTTAGAACAACATATTGCACAATAAAACAAAATTGAGCAATGGTATGTTTTGTTAAAAGTTGCTTTAAATTCGATTTTAACTTTAGTATTTTAATTTTTTTATGTTTTCTAAATAACCCCGGCTTACTCTTACACTATCATTATTAGACATTAAAACATCAAAACTACTGCTTGTTTTTGAAAGTTCTTTCACAAAACTAATATTGATAATTGATGACCTGTGCACCCTTATAAACAACTCTGGATTCAATTTAGTGGCTAATGTGGAAATCCCAAAATTGCTCAAATAATAATTGTCTTTGGTAAATAGTTTAGAATAATCACCATAAGCTTCAATCCTGATAATGTCTTTTACAGCAATAGTTATGAGTTTTTTTGAAGTTTGAACTAAAATCCTTTCCGGGTAATTGGGTTTGTTAATCAGTAAATTTTCGGCTAACGGGAGTAATTTTTCAATGTTATTGCTTGTTCTGCTCATTGCCATTTTAAAACGTTCCTGCGTGTAAGGCTTTAATAAATAGTCAATAGCATGTACTTCAAAGGCTTTTAATGCGTACTTGTCATAAGCTGTCGAAAAAATTATTTGTGGAATTTCTTCGAGATACGTAATGACTTCAAAACCTGTAAGACCAGGCATTTGAATGTCTAAAAAAACTAAATCTGGTTTGAATTCATTGATTATTTTCACAGCATCAACACCATTATTGGCTTCACCTACAATAAAATAATCTGGATAATTCTCTAAATATTCTTTAATGAGTTTTCTTCCAGAAGATTCATCATCAACAATTATTACTTTTTGCATAGAATTTCAAATTCAATTTTTAATCCTCGAGGGAAATTATCTGTAATTATTAAGGTAGAATTGTACATTTTTTCTAAAATCAAATTGGTATTTGTTAATCCGATACCTTTTCCAAAAAGTGCGGTTTTATCTAAAACACCAATACCTGTATCGGCAACTGTAAAATAAAGTGTGTCTCTATCTTTTTTGATTTCGACACTGATTTTGCCGCCTTCAATTAATGGAGAAAGCCCATGTTTGATTCCGTTTTCAACTAAAGGCTGAATAATCATTGGCACAATAGCTTCATCTAGAATGCTTTTATCAACATTAATTTCAATTTCTAATCTGTTTTCAAACCTGGCTTTCTCAAGTTCTAAATATTGTTTTACAAAATTAATTTCATCTTTTACAGTGACTAATTCTGATTGTGATGCTTGCAGTTGATACCGGAACATATCAGCCAATGTTGCAATCATATTTCGGGTATTTTCTAACTCTTTAGGAACCGATGCATTTATGGTATTAAAAACATTGTATAAAAAATGCGGATTCAATTGGGACTTTAAAGCTGCCAACTCATTTTTTAAAGCCGCTTCTCTAAGCGCAGATTGAATTTTTTGCTGCTCTTGATTGGTCTTGTAATATTCATAGGCATGTAAAACGCCAAACTGTATGCAATAAAATAATCCAGGTATGTAAATATCCCAAGCCTGACTTGAACCTCTAAGATGGTTGTATCCAAAAGACTCTAAAACGTAGTAAAAAATGGCTTTCCAAACCAAAATAAAAAGTGGCAAGGTAAATAGGTGGATGCACAATCTAAAATAGAGCGATTTGTTTTTAAACTTTCTAAATATCAAATACCAAATAGGAATGGTAACAATGAATTTGAGGATATAATCAAAAGTTTCTGGTATTAAATTGCGCAAACTAAGTTGCGAATCTTCTTTTACATAGTCTGAAAAACTGGTTGTAAGCGCAATAAAATAGGACAACATGAAGAACAAATAAAACAAAAAAACCAACAAAATAACTTTGTAGCGGACGCCAAAAAAAGTAGTATTGAAAAAATTTTTATTCATTTTATTTTTAGCTAAATATAGCAAACATTTTTATTTACAAAATAACAATTATCGGCAGATTGACTTATTTATCGACGAATGGATTTTTTGTAATCTGTCGTACTATTTTTTAATTCGTCGGAAAAAGATTGTACCATTTGAATGAAAATTAAATATTTGCAATCTAAACTTACAGTTATGAAAACAGCAATGTCATTATTTATAATATTATTTACAATTGGTTTACAAGCCCAAACTTTTGAAATTAACGGAAAAGGAACCATTACTAACGAGAAAACCGAAAATCTAACGGTTTCACTTTACAGCGCCACTACAAATTTGATTGTTAAAGGTACAATCACAAATCCCGAAGGTGATTTTAATTTTGACGCTATAAATTCAGGTTCGTTTTATATAATCATTACTGGAATTACTATTAAAGATTTTAAGTCTCAAAATTTTGATGTTACAGACAAATCGATTGTTTTATTGCCATTTGAATTAGATAAAAAAGCAGACCAACTCAAAGAAGTGGTTGTGGTAAATAAAAAACCAGTCATCACAGTATTAGCCGACAAAACAGTTTTTAATGTTCAAAACACATTGAGTGCCACTGGAACTACCGCTTTTGAACTGTTGAGAAAAGCACCGGGCATTGTGATTGATAATAATGACAATTTAATTGTAGAAGGCAAAACGGGCGTGCAAATCTATATTGACGGCAAACCAAGCATACTCTCAGGACAGGATTTGAACAATTATTTAAAATCCATTCAGTCGTCAGATGTTGACAGTATTGAAATTATAACCCAGCCTTCGTCAAAATATGATGCTGCTGGAAATGCAGGAATTGTAAATATAAAACTCAAAAAAGACAAGCGTTTTGGAACTAACGGAAGCGTTGCTTTAGGTTACGGTATTGGGAGATTTGGCAAATATGACAGTTCGCTTTCTTTGAACCATCGTAGCAAAAAGACTAATTTATTCGGCTCTTACAGCAACAGGTTTGATGATTCGTATAGTTTTATCAATTTGTACAGAAGACAATCCAATACTATTTTTGATTCAAAAACGACTACTATTTCTAATACCAATGCAAACAATATCAAAACAGGTTTGGATTATTATGCGAACAAAAAAAGCACTTTTGGGTTTGTTATAAATGCTAATTTCAATAATTCTTATGCTGATGGCAATACAAGAACGCCCATAACACCGCAGGGAAATTCATCACCAGATCAGGTTTTAGTTGCCCAAAGCAATTCAAAATCTAAGACTTATAATATACAAAGCAATTTGAATTACCGTTTTGCAGATACTTTAGGACATTCATTAAATGCAGATTTTGATTACGGAAAATACAACAGAAAGCGTGATAATTTTCAGCCTAATACGTATTACAATGGCGATGAAACGATAGTTCAAGACCAATTTATTTATAGAATGAATACACCTATTGACATCAACATCATCAGTTTTAAGAGTGATTATGAGCAAAATTTCATTAAAGGAAAATTGGGACTTGGATTTAAAACTTCGGTGGTGAGTACAGACAATACATTTGACTTTTATGATGTAGAGAACAATACTGAAACAGTAAATAACAACAGAAGCAACAAATTTAAATACAGAGAAAATATCAATGCCTTGTATTTTAACTATAACAGAAAGTGGGATAAAATGGCTTTTCAAATAGGATTGAGAGCAGAACAAACAATCTCAAAAGGTGAGCTTATTAGCACCCAAGCAAACCAAAACAATACCGTAAAAAGAAATTATATTAATTATTTTCCGAGTACTGGTTTAACCTATAATCCCAATCAAAACAATGCATGGGTGATCAATTACAGCAAGCGTATTGAAAGACCGAGTTACCAATCCTTAAATCCGTTTGAAATGCAACTGGACGAATTGTCATTCTCCCGTGGCAACCCGTTTTTGCAGCCACAGTATACTGATAATTATAAAATTTCACATACTTACAAATACACCTTAACCACGTCATTGAGTTATAGTTTTATCAAAGACTTTTTTGCGCAAATTACACAAGCCGAAGGCACAAATAAAAATTTTATAACCACCAGAAATGTTGCGAATCAAGAAGTGTGGAACTTGGGCGTTTCCTATCCTTTTAGTCCAAAAAAATGGTGGGATGTATTTGTTAATCTGTCTGCTTCTAACAGTTCTTATAAAGGGAATGATGCTAATTTTGTTTCCATAACCCAAAACAATTTTAATTTTTATGGCCAAAATACTTTTTCGTTACCTAACAAAATAAAATTAGAAGTATCAGGTTGGTACAGTTCGCCATCCGTATGGGGAGGCACCTACAGAACGTTGAGCTTGGGTTCCTTAGATCTTGCTTTGCAAAAAAAGATTTTAAAAGACAAAGTCAATGTACGTTTGGCACTTAGTGATGTGTTCTATACTTCGCCATGGTCAGGAACAACACAATTTGGTGATTTGTACATTGCTGGTAATGGTGGTTACGAAAGCCGACAATTTAGAGTTAACATTAGTTATAATTTTGGCAACAGTGAAGCAAAAACGGCAAAAAGAAACTCAAGTATAGAAGAAGAAAACAGAAGGTTATGAGTTTAAGGATAATGTTGAATTAATTGGGGAAAGTTTTTGAGAAGCGAACCGATCAGCCTCTATATTTATTAATTATCATGACCATAACCATAGAAACAAAATTAGTAGAAAAAGCAATGTTTTTTTTCATTTCAAAATGTTTTATAAAGATAGCACAAAAGGGATTTGGTTGTTTAGTGACATTGTTATTGTTTGTCTAGGGAGAAATTAGTTGTTGATGGGTGAAATTTTGCAACGCGCAAATGTTTTTTAAAATCTCTATAGTAAGTTTTTTCAAAAGTTTGAACATTTCGGTTTCAGCAGCAATCATCATTCAAAGCGTAATGAATCGATTGCGTGACTAGTAAATTGATTGGCATTTATTTGAGAATGAAATTTTGGAGAAGCGTTTGACTTGGGCCAAAAATTCAATTATAGAAAGTATAAGCATTGAAAAACGGTGTTTGGAGGGGAAATTAAAGTAGTTTAAAAAACACTTAAATTACATTCTAACGATTTGCTACGTCATAGCGAGGAGCGAAGCAGTTACTTTATAAATGTGCTTTTTGTTAACACGGATTGAAAATTAAAGTGTTGGGACTATTTTTTTTACACAGTTCGTATTCTTATTAATTTATGTTTTTACCCTCCAGAATTACATCTCTATTCATATTTTATACTCGCATATCCGACCCAGTGTTTTTGAGTGGCTATAGCTGTTGTTCCCATACCTAAATCTTCTACGTTTATAAGGTCATGATCTACACTTGATGCGTAACCTAAAAAAGTCCCTGTCAAAGGTTTGTTGTATAATGCCTGATTTAATTTATTGGCAAAACTCACTCCAAAAGGCACAGCATAACGGCCACACCATACCCATTTATATTCTTTGTAATCCGTATTTTGAACGGTGTATTCTGTAAATGTTTTTACTTTTTCAGTACTAATTTCGTTTACTAAACACTTTTCAATAATCTCCATATCTAAAGCTCTAGCTTTTTTAGTCCCTTCATCATCAACTCCAAAAGGGGCCAAATCGCCACTCCAATTTTCAGTACCATAATGCACAGCATCGTTAGAAATGACAACTGCGACATCCTTTCCATATTTAAGATGCTTTTCTTTTAAAATTTTTGATACTACATCAGATAGAGTACCGCTAATGCTATCAATTGTTTCGTAATTGATATAAGGCACAAGTATTGGAATAATTTGTAGGTTCTTGTTTTTGCGATGTAAAAAGGGTACTATAGCTTCTAATGAATGTTCTAATTCTTGCATATCGTTATGAACTAGGTAGGAAGATTGTGGCAGTTGCGCCATAATTTCAGCATTTAAATCAGACACTTTTAAATCACCATAAGGCGATTTCCAATGTGTGAAATTTCCAAAGATGATTTTGTCTTGAAGGGTAAAGTTTCGAGCGCGATGTGCAACACCAATTAAAATAATCGTATTAGCATTAATTCCTTTAAGCGATTCGTAGTACAAACGTCCAGCGTATTTATAATCGTCATGCGGGCAAATAGCTGCTTTCCATTGCCTATTATTTTTAGAATCTTGAATACCTAAACGGTTATAAATAGAATCTAATTGCCAATTGTATTTTGTAAAACCAATCGTATCATGCACAGGCCTAACGCTCTTTTCTAGCACTAGGCCTGGTGCTGCATTTTTTAAATTTTTTTCAATTTTACAACTGAAACAACACAAACAGATAAAAATAAGTAGAAATCGCATATAAAATTTTATTTCAAGCAATTTACGCTAAAAAACGTTATCTGATAATGGTCCCAATTTTTAGATCCATTTTTGTTTTTAGGTTATTTTTTGTTTTAAGATATGAGAAATGGTACTTTGTGTCTTTCCCATTAAGTGTTAAAATTTTAAGAGTTTTTTGCATACTGTTGCGTGCACGGATTGCAAATCTGCGTTAGCGGGCGCCATATTGCCAAACTGATGTTAGCGGTTCGGGCTTTTATTAAAACTATTCCCAAGTCTCGTTGTTAGACGCAAAACAATTGGTCTAATTAATCTGTGGGCGACAAAACCTATTACGGCTACTATTAGTATAAATACGGTTGGAATTATTGCTCCAAAGGTGTAAGTCATACCAAGAATAAACCCTAAAATAAATTCTGAGTAATATACTGGGATAATAAAACTGAGTATAATTATTATATAAAGAACATTGTCTAAGAACGGTTTAAACTCATTTGTAAAAGAAGTTGAAAGTAAAATTCCAAACACTAACCCTGTTAAAAAAAGCCAAAAAACCTTCCTTATAAAGTTATTCATCTGTTGTGTCTGTGAAATTTTTTTATCAAGTCTCTTTTCAATCCTACACAAAAGAAACCAAGTAAGTGTGGGCAATAATATACCACTCCACCAATTTGAGATTGAAAGAAGGTCTTTTTGATCTAGAATGTGATGACTAGTGACACCACCATGAAAATGCTCCCAAAAAAGGAAGCTGAAAATTAAAAATGTCACAACACCTACAATAAGGGCTTTTATCTTCGTCAAATTTTGTCTTTCCATGTATTTTGATTTGCTGTTTATATTTTTATTGTATGTCAGCCTGAACGCTATCGTTTGGCCGTATGGCGATGTGGCATATTTAAAATGCCTGTATTTTCGGTTAATGATTACTTTTACAAGTGCAACGCCATCTTTAAATTAAGTCTAAACCCGCCATACTGCCGAAAGGAGGTAAGCTGGCTGTTTTATTTTTTCGTTTGTAGCTTCTCTAATTTCTTTCTGGTTTCGGACACTTCTTTCAAAGACAATGCTTTTTCGAATGATTCTATTGCTTTTTTTCTATCATTCTTTTCAACATAAAAATCCCCCATAGAATCATAAACGTTTGAACTTGCGGGGTAATTATCGAGATTCATCTTGAAAAAGCTATATGCTTTGTCATAAAGTTTGCCTGACAGATTATTATATCCTAAAAAATTGATAGTGCTTTGTGGTGGTAGCACAGAATAACCTACCATTACAGAAATATTTTGATAATGATTTTGAATATACTCTGCATTTATCGAATGATCGTCCAGTTCCTTGGGTAATTCATAATTTTTAAAAAAGTAACGCAAAGCATCATATTCAGCAATAAGTGGTACAGATGGATGATTATCATCAGTA
>JAYTBZ010000358.1:0-2604 GCA_043736705.1 Flavobacterium sp.
TGTTCGGATAATGCCATTTTATGCTGATTTTAAGAGCGCAAAGATACTATATAAGTTTTTAAATTTAAAGTTTAAAATGTATCGTTTTTTGAAGCACAACATTTCGTTTTTTCAAGACGATTTTTCCCGCTATTCGCTCTATCTTTTTTTCTTGTTCGAAAAAAAACAAGAAAAAAAGGATGCCGCTGCTATCGGGGCTATGTTACAATTTTTATCTTCAAAAGACTATGAAAAATAGTACAAATAATGTATATTTGAAACCAAATCATTTTGCAAACATTCCAATGAAAAATTATATTGTGTTATTTCTATTCATCTTTCTAACCAGTTGCCAAGTAACAGAAACCATCCATTTGAATCAAGACGGAACCGGAAAAATTGAAATTAATAAACTTCGTGAAGAACAAAGTTACATGCAGCTTATGGGTGAAGAATATTCTAAAGAAGAAATTTTTCGAGATACCACTTACGTTTTTCAGGATTTGATAGGAAAGCATTCCGAAACGTTTTCCAGATTGCCAGCATTTGAAAAAGCCATTTTTCAAAAATTCAACAAGGTAAAAGTACACAATAAGAAAAGTTCATTCGACAAAGAATTTCGCACAACTATAACTCAGAATTTCACTTCAATGTCCGAAGTAGCTGATTTATACAAAACCGAGGAATACGCAGATGACATCGAAAATAATTACGCGCTCGTGGCCGAAGAACATTATTATACTGTCAGCTTTACTTTTGATGGAACGGTTTTTAAGAGAAAAGTGAAAATTACAGATCTTAATGAATTAAAAAAACAACAAGATGAAATTGAAGGATTGAAAACTCGGTTTTCAAAATTTAAAATCAGTCAGCCTTATATTTTGAAATATCATTTTCCTAGAAAAATAAAGTCGGTTTCAAATCTAAAAGCAAAAATAAGTGAAGATAAGAAATCACTGGAATTGGAATTTCTAATAGCAGATTGTTTGGTCAATCCGGAGAGCACAAATGTAGAAGTTATTTTGGAGCCAGAAGAAGTTGATAAAAAATACTAATGCTGCGAGGTTTTTTAAACCCTGTTGGTGTCGCTTTTAGCGGAATGTTGAAAATAGAAATTAGTTAAAGACGAAGACTAGTTATTTATGATTTATAAGCTTTAATTTTTGTAACATACTTACAAAGCCTGAAAAAAACCTTGCAGGAAAAAACAGTAAACTCAAAACTTTGTACCTTTACCAATCAAAAAATAAGGGAACGAAATAGGATTGCTTCGTTCTTCGCAATGACACATGAACAAAACCATCCAACTTCAAGATTTAGGAAACAAAGACTACAAGGAAACGTGGGGATACCAAGAAGCACTCTTTAAAGGTATTGTCGACTTAAAAATTCGAAATCGCAGAGAAGATCTTGAATTACCAACTCCGAATTATTTTCTTTTTGTGGAGCATCCACACGTATATACCTTAGGCAAAAGTGGTGATTTAAGTAATTTACTTTTATCTGAAAAGCAACTGGAAAACAAAGGAGCAACTTTCTACAAAATTAATCGTGGTGGTGACATCACCTATCACGGACCCGGACAAATTGTGGGTTATCCTATTCTAGACTTAGAAAATTTTTTTACGGATATTCATAAATACTTGCGGTTTTTGGAAGAAGCAATTATTCTTACGCTGCATGAATATGGAATCGTTTGCGGCAGAAGTGATGGCGAAACTGGAGTGTGGTTAGGCGCGGGAACTCCCTTTGCAAGAAAAATTTGTGCGATGGGCGTTCGCGCTTCCCGCTGGGTAACCATGCACGGATTTGCATTAAACGTAAATGCCGATTTAGGTTACTTCGATAATATTATTCCGTGTGGCATTCGAGGCAAAGCAGTAACTTCATTAAATGTCGAACTTGGAGTCGAAAAAGTAAATGAAAAAGAAGTGAAAGATAAAATCCTGAAACATTTCTCTCATTTGTTCGAAGCTACATTCGAGAAATCTTAAATCAAAAATCAAAAGAATATTGTTCGGGTAATAATCGAAAAGTCATTCGGTGGTATTTGGTTACTCCATATTTTCTGATTGCCTCACGATGTTCCTTGGTAGGGTAGCCTTTGTTCTGTTTCCAATTGTACATTGGGAATTCTTCATGAATTGTATTCATATATTCATCGCGATACGTCTTTGCTAATACAGAAGCAGCAGCAATACTCATAAATTTTGAATCTCCTTTTATAATACTAGCATTTGGTATTGAATTTAAAATTTCTATTTCAGCAGTTGTAAAAATTCTACCACCACGATTTTGTATTCCACCTTTTGCTATAAAAGGACTATTTCCGTCTACAATAATAGAAACTGGTCTGGGATTTAATTTTAAAATACATTCTTGCATCGCTTTTATTGAAGCTTTCAAAATATTTATTTCATCAATAACTAAAGGCTCAAGATGGGTAACAGCAAATGAAATGCATTGTTGTTCTATAATAAGTCTTAGTTTTTCACGTGCCTTTTCAGATAACTGTTTGCTATCATTCAGTGTGGTATTTATAAAATAGTCAGGAAGTATTACCGCAGCTGCAGTAACAGGTCCAGCAAGACAACCTCGGCCCGCCTCATCAGTTCCTGCTTCTAA
>JAYTBZ010000359.1:0-5665 GCA_043736705.1 Flavobacterium sp.
AGTGCAATTTTCTGCCACTCATTTTGAACCGATGGTTGATGGAAGTTTTGATTATATGCAAACCAATGGCATTCGTCCGATGTCCTGGAATCCGCTAGGATCCGTTTTTAGAGAAGACAATTCACAAACTAGGCGCATGAAAAAATTATTAGCAACCTTAATGACCAAATACCATTTAGGATCTGATTCTATTTTACTGTCCTGGATTTTAAAACACCCCGCGCAAGTAATTCCTATTGCAGGAACGGTAAATGTAGCCCGAATACAATCTTTGATGAAAGCCGTCGAATTAGAATTAGATCAAGAAGATTGGTTTGCTATTTGGACCGAAAGTATGGGAAATGACGTGGCCTAAAAAATAGTTTTCAGTCTACCGTTTTTAACTTCCTAACTTAGTTTCTAAAACCGAAAAAAACTTATGATAAAAACAGCCTTAGTGACAGGAGCCACCAGCGGAATTGGTAAAGCAACTGCAAAAATATTAGCTCAAAACAATTACAAAATTATTCTTTGCGGACGCCGTGAAGACCGATTAGCTGATCTTGCAAAAGAACTTGCAGCCTTTACGGAAGTACACACCTTAACCTTTGATGTTCGAGACAAAAAAAAGGTTTTCGAAACTATAAATTCGTTACCAAAAGCCTTTTCTTCGATTGATGTTTTGATCAATAATGCTGGAAATGCGCATGGTTTAGATCCAATTCAAAATGGTGATTTGGACGATTGGGATGCTATGATTGACATCAATGTCAAAGGACTTTTGTATGTTTCAAAAGCTATAATTCCGCAAATGATTGAACGAAAATCAGGTCACATCATTAACATTGGTTCCATTGCTGGGAAAGAAGTATATCCAAATGGAAACGTCTATTGTGCATCTAAACATGCTGTTGATGCACTAAACCAAGCGATGCGAATGGACTTAAATCCGTATGGTATTCGAGTCGGAGCCATTCATCCTGGAGCTGTTGCAACCGAATTTAGCGAGGTGCGTTTCAAAGGTGATACAGAAAGAGCTGCTAATGTTTACAAAGGATTTGAACCTCTGTATGCAGAAGATATTGCTGATATTATTCACTTTGTAGTTTCAAGACCTTACCATGTAAATATAGCCGACTTAATGGTGTTACCAACCGCTCAAGCTGCTGCTACTATTTTAAAAAGAGATATTTAATTTTGATTTTTAGACCGTTGGATCTTTAAATAATCTAGAAATCCAACAGTCTAAAAAATATAATAAACAATAGCAATGATCAATAAGCGCCTTCTTATCAAAAACCTGCTCGCTCATAATGATGAAAGTAGTTTTTATGATAAAAAGCGCCAATTAAATTTACACTCCCGAGAGGGAAAAGCCAAATTTTTAAAACACATTTGTGCACTTTCTAATTCCAATCCTACGAACAATTCCTACATTGTAGTAGGTGTTGAGGATCAAGACAATACTATCGTTGGCGATGATTTTTTTGATGATAGTAGGATTCAGAATTTAGTGAATGCTTATCTAGAAAATCCTCCTGAAATTCAGTATGAAAATGTCCCTTTTCCAAATTTACCCAAAGATAAAGTTGTAGGGCTGGTTACAATCAAACCAAAGAGCAAAACATCCCATTTCAAAAAAGGAATTCATACCATTGTAGCCCATAGTATTTTTATACGTCGCGGCAGCAACACGATGCCCTTAGAAGGTGAAATACAAAAGAACTATCAGAATACAGAAACCGTAATTGGCATCGAAAATAACTCTAGAAATAGCATTGCATACACCCTTGATGGGGTAATTGATTTTATGAATTTCCGCCATAAAGATATGGGGCCAAAATACAAAGTTTTCAAAGAATTATTTGTGATTTGCTGGGCAGGAATTGCCAAAAAGTCCCGTGACACAACTTATTTATCTCGTGTTGATATTGAATTAATTAACGAGCAAATCAAGCTTTTTTACTCCGCTCAGGATGTAGTAGAAATCATTTTCGATGAAGATTCCTTTACAATAATTGAATACGTTCCATTAGGTTTGAATGATAAAACAAGTTATTATCCATTAGAAAAACAAACCATCCACTTTCATGATAATGGCTATTATAAAATTGAACGTGAAATATTGTTTAAACCACCGGAATTCAACAAAAAAATGCTTTTTCACATTTATAATGCTAATATTACTTTACTGAGCAAACTCCAAAAAGGACTTTCAATTTCAGATCGCGAGTTAAAAGATTTAGAAAATTTACCATCAACATTTATGATTTGTTACCTCAATGGTTTTGAAGAGGCCAAACAAAAACTGATAGATGCAAAAACACTGATAAAACCTTTCAACCAAGTCTACTTATCTTTCAAAGAATCCTTACGAATATTGAGAAAGATGAAATATGATGTACAGTAAAGAATTTATTTTGATGCTAAATCATAGCTATTAATTCTTGTAAAAACTGACAAATCAATTGAACTAAAAGTATCGATAACGCTAGAAGTGTACGCATTTTAGAATTATTTAATTTTCTGTAAAGTTAATCTTAAAAAACAATAAAACCATCACTAAAAACAGTGATATTTTTCTTCCGAATCAAAAAAAACATTCTGAATAAATTAAGATTCAAATTTCATTAAAAATAAAGCTTTATAAAAATATATCTTCTTACTATTTAAAAAAAATAAGTTAAAAAAGTGTACTTCACCACTCTTTTACTTATTTTTATAACTTTAAAATAACCTGTTTTATTGGGTTGTTTCATACTAATAAAAAAGAAAAATAGTACATGAGAACACTCGTCATTGGCGACATACACGGTGGTTTACGAGCCTTGCACCAAATTTTGGAAAGAGCCAAAGTCACAAAAAAAGACACCCTAATTTTTCTGGGAGACTACGTTGATGGCTGGAGCCAATCGCCTCAAGTACTTGATTTTATAATTGATTTAAAAACCAAACAAAACTGCATTTGCATTCGTGGCAATCACGATGATTTATTATTAGAATGGCTTGACGAAAGCAAAGACAATTTATTATGGTACAAACATGGTGGAGAAGCAACTGTTTTGGCCTACGAATCCGTTAGCGTGGAAACGAAGCAAAGACACATTGAATTCTTGAAATCGTTAGAAAATTATCATCTGGACGAGCAACGTCGCTTGTATGTTCATGCTGGTTTTACCAATATGAATGGTGTTGATTATGAATATTTCCCGGGGCTTTTTTATTGGGATAGAACCTTGTGGGAAACGGCTTTGGCACTGGACACGTCCATGAAAATCAATCATCCTTTTTACCCTAAACGTTTTACTTTATACGAAGAAATTTATATTGGTCATACACCCGTTACTCGCATAGGCGAGACAACGCCCGTGCAAAAAGCGAATGTTTGGAATGTAGATACTGGTGCCGCATTCAAAGGGCCACTAACCATTATGGATGTTGAAACTAAGGAATTCTGGCAAAGCGAACCCTTGACTCAATTGTATTTTGATGAAAAAGGAAGAAATTAGTTTTTATTGAACTATTTTTGCATCCATTTAAAGAATTTAAATATGAAAAAGAGTATTACAGTACTAGTATTATTGGCCGTTGGTTTGATGCATGCACAAGCCTTTAAAGGAAAAGGAGATGTTAAATTTGATGTAGGTGCTAATTTTCAAAACGGAGGATCTGGAATTCGTGTTTCTGCTGATTTTGGCCTTGGAGAAAACATTTCATACGGCTTTGCTACTTCTTATTTGCTATCGGTTTCTAATGATGATTTAGGGAATAAACCTGAATTTGATGATCGTATTGATGCTAAGGTAAGATTCAATGCGAATTTAGGAAATGTATTTCAACTCGACGAAAAAATGGATCTTTATCCAGGATTAGATTTAGGTCTTAGAAATTTTGGTGCACATTTAGGATTGCGCTATTTCTTTACGGAAGGATTTGGTATTTTTACCGAAGCTGGTATTCCAATCGCTAGTTATAAAACAGATGCTATAGGTTTTGACAAACTGAACAACCAATTTACATTCAATATTGGCGCTTCTTTCAACCTGTAGGTGACTCATTTATATAAATCAAAAAAGGCAATTTGAAACATTCAAATTGCCTTTTTTAGTTTGTTTTATTTAATCTACAAATCAAATTTAATGCCTTGTGCTAAGGGCAAACTCGTTGTGTAATTGATAGTATTGGTTTGTCTTCTCATATACACTTTCCAAGCATCAGATCCCGACTCACGTCCGCCACCTGTTTCTTTTTCTCCGCCAAAAGCGCCACCAATTTCGGCTCCTGAAGTTCCAATATTTACGTTTGCGATTCCACAGTCAGATCCTACAACCGACAAGAACAATTCCGCCTCACGCAAATTATTGGTCATGATTGCAGATGATAAACCTTGAGCTACTCCGTTTTGAATAGCAATGGCATTCTCTACAGTTCCTGAGTATTTCAATAAATATAAAACGGGTGCAAATGTTTCGTGTTGTACAATTTCAAAAGTATTCTCGGCTTCGGCAATTGCTGGTTGTACGTAACAACCACTCTCGTAACCTTCGCCAGAAAGCACGCCTCCTGCTACTAATATTTTTCCGCCTTCGGCAACAACTTTTGTTAAGGCATTGTTGTACATTTCAACTGCATGAGTATCAATAAGTGGCCCCACATGATTGTTTTCATCTAAAGGATTTCCGATACGCAGCTGACCATATGCTGAAACCACAGCATCTTTCACTGTATCGTAAATACTTTCATGAATAATTAATCGACGTGTCGAAGTACAACGTTGTCCAGCGGTTCCTACTGCTCCAAAAACAGCACCTATAACTGTCATTTTGATATCAGCATCTGGTGTTACAATAATGGCATTATTCCCACCCAATTCTAGTAATGATTTTCCAAGGCGACCCGCAACAGCTTGCGCTACGATTTTCCCCATTCGAGTAGAACCAGTAGCCGAGATTAACGGTACACGTCTATCATTAGTCATCATTTCACCTACTTTATAATCTCCGTTTATTAAACATGAAATTCCTTCTGGTAAGTTATTTTCTCTGATTACTTCGGCAATAATATTTTGGCAAGCGATGCCACACAAAGGTGTTTTTTCGGATGGTTTCCAAACGCAAACATCACCACAAATCCATGCTAAAGCCGTGTTCCAAGCCCAAACGGCTACTGGAAAATTAAACGCTGAGATGATTCCAACAACTCCCATAGGGTGGTATTGCTCATACATACGGTGACCCGGGCGCTCTGAGTGCATTGTCAAACCGTGTAATTGACGAGAAAGACCCACTGCAAAATCACAAATATCAATCATTTCTTGTACTTCGCCATAGCCTTCCTGTAATGATTTACCCATTTCATAGGAAACTAATTTACCGAGTGCTTCTTTATTTTTACGCAATTTTTCTCCAAACTGACGCACAATTTCCCCACGTTGTGGCGCTGGCATTGTCTTGAATGTTTTAAAAGCTTCGGTTGCTGTTTGCATTACTTTCTCGTAATCTGCTGCAGTAGTTGTTTTTACTGAAGCAATACGTTGACCGTCAACTGGCGAATAACTTTCTAAAATTGCTCCGTTAGAAAAATTATTTATCCCTGTTGATGTTCCCTCGTTTATGGATTGAACGCCTAACTGCGCCAATGCTTCTTTCATTCCGAATTGATCTGCTATTGTTATCATTGTAACTTT
>JAYTBZ010000360.1:0-5658 GCA_043736705.1 Flavobacterium sp.
CCTAATAAAAATGAACTGCTCATTAATAGCAGTCCGAATCGATTAAAAAAATATGCTAAACCAATAGAAAGGACTTCTAACAATACTAGAAAACAACAACCACCAAAACATTTTTCCCGAAATCGAAAAGGAAAATTAACAATTTAAGATGAACTGATACAACTATTTTTTAGTGCAATCTTTGTATTTCTTTCCTTAAAAAATAAAAAAATTCTGTTTTTTAAAGTGCGTTTTTCGCAAAAATAAATCTATGAAGTCGTTTCTCGTTTTAAAATCTAATGTATTGTTCTCTTTTCACATTGCAATCATTATACTAGGATCTTTATTCCTAATTTATTTAGTCTATAAAATTTTGACTCGAAAATAAAGCAACACATTTAGACTTTATTCTGATTCGTGCAATTATAAAATAATTAGGTATAACTTGAAAAAGGTTCTTGATTGTTTTGGAGATATTTCACTATTTTTGTTATTCAATAGACAATCGATAAGAACCAATAATTTGTCAAGCCTACTAACACAGTTTCGCTCTCGTCACTTATACTAGTTAATTCTACCATAGCAATCACTCTTAACCAAAAACCTAAAAATATCTTCTCCCAACAATTGAAATTTCTTCTATCCTTTTTACTCTTTTACTCCTTTGGTTTCTCCCAAATTAAGCTCCTTTCTTGGAATATTGAAAATTTAGGTCAATCAAAATCAAATCAAGAAATTATACTCATTGCCAACATTATACGTGATTATGATATCATCGTCATACAGGAAGTCGTGGCGGGATACGGTGGCGCACAAGCTGTGGCCCGATTAGCGGATGAACTCAATCGCAAAGGGTCAAAATGGAATTATACAGTAAGTGATCCTACTAGCAGCAGTGTTTACAAAACAGAACGATATGCGTTTATTTGGAAAACCAGCAAATTAAAAAAGATTGGCAACGCTTGGCTGGAAAAAAAATACCATCTCGAGATAGACAGAGAACCCTATTTTTGTACATTTCAATATGAAAACAAACAATTTACTGTCGTTAATTTTCATGCCATCACAAAAAAACGACAACCTGAAACTGAAATAAAGTACTTTAAGTTTTTACCTTATGAATATCCTAATTTAAATCTGTTATTTGCTGGCGATTTCAACTGCCCACAATCACACAGTGTTTTTAATCCATTGAAAAAAATGGGATATAAATCGATTTTGGTCAATCAGAAAACTTCCTTGAAAAAAGAATGCAAAGAAGGTAAATGTCTTGCGTCTGAATTTGACAATGTATATTATAAAACTTCAGAAATTAATTTCTTAAAATCAGGAATTATCCCTTTTCATAGTGCTTTTGCAACCCTAAAAGAAGCGCGAATTCTATCCGATCACATTCCTATTTGGTTTGAATTCTCCCTAAAATAATTGTAGAAATAAAAAGTAATTCTCTTTAGATTAGTCAAAAACTTCTAGCTTTTCACCATCAAAACTAGCAAAAACCATACTGGGATGGGAATCTTGATGAAACATATTTCCTTTACTATCAATTGCTATGGCTCCTGCAAAACCATCAAACGGTTTTAACTCGTTAAAAGTTTTCATAAAAGCTTCTTGTAAAGTGAATCCGTCTGTAACTCGAGTTACAATTTTTGTAGCAGTGGCATTACTCACAATATCTTCGCCTACTCCAGTCAAGCTCACACCACAAAATTCATTAGCAAAATTCCCGGCTACAGTAGCTGAATCTGAGATGCGTCCCGGAATTTCAAAACCCTTTCCTCCTGTTGAAGTTGCAACAGCAATTTTTCCTTTCGAGTCTAAAACAACACAACCTACTGTTCCCGTCCCAAATGTTTTCAATTTTGCCTCATATTCAGCTCTACGCTGCGGAATCTCAGTAGAAAAAGGTTCAAAACCATTCATTCTTGCAAAATGTGTGGCTCCACTACCTCCTAAAATCCTATCATCATATTTCATTAATAATTGAGCCACTTGCACTGGGTTTTTTACCTCTTCAATATTGATAACGCCACTCATTTTTTGAGTCGCTCCGTCCATAATTGCTGCACTCATTCTAATCTTTCCATCATTTTGAATTTGAGATCCGATACCTGCATTAAATAATTCATCGTCTTCCAAAAGCTTAACTGCATAAACAACAGTTTCTATTGCTGAATGGGTTTCTAGAAAAGTATAGGACAATTTCACAATACGTTCTAAGGCATTTTGTTTGGCTACCTTAGTTTCAATATTAGTCGAAGATTCCGAAAAAAAACCTCCATGTAGGATTACTTTCATATTGTTTATGAGTTCCGTTTATAGTTTTAATGTGTATCAAAAAAACTTTTTTTTACACGTAATGTGAAGATTGAATGTGCATTTTATGTGTTTCGAGATTGTAAGTGTCAAATTTACTCATTACATGCGTTACCAAATGAGAAATCGATATGGGTTGTCCTAATTCGACTTTAGTTAAATTAGTGTCTTTTATTTCACGACCATCCACTAAAATTACCAATCCAGATCCTATGGCTTCCATTTGAGTATTGTGAGTAATTAATAAACCAGTATCCTCTCCAAGTCCTATTCCTAAAACTCTTGGATTACCCACAACCGCTTGAAAAAGCCTCCCAATTCTGCCTCGTTGTACAAAATGAGTATCGATAATTACACCATCAATTAACCCTAAACCACTTGAAATTTTTACTTCGCCTTTCAATAAAGCCTCTGAGCTACTGCCTTGATAAATCATAGTATTAGAGGCTGCGGCTGCTCCTGCCGACGTACCTGCATAAATAAACTCCTCATTGTGATACTTATCTAGTAAAATATCATGAAAAGCTGTTCCACCAAGAATAGAGGTCAATCGCAATTGATCCCCTCCTGTAAACATCACAATGTCAGCGGCTTTTAATCGAGTTAAAACTTCTTCCTCAGCGGCTTGCTCACGCCTTTCGATAGTAAGGATGCCAACATTTTTTGCATTCAAATATTCAAATGCCTTTACGTATTCAGGACCTATTTCTTTTGGAATGATAGAAGCAGTGGTGACTACTTCAATTCTTGAATGCTCTTTATGCTTGGACTCGTTTAGTATTCGCTTTAAAATACCTGTCTCAAAAAAGTTTAAATTGTTTTTAGCAATTTTATCAAAATCGGTTTCGGTAAAACTCCCTTTATCTACTGCACCGCCTATTATTATAAGTTTTCCTAATATGTTCATTTAGCAAAAATAACTAAAAAGATAAGAGAAGCTATTGTACTTTTTCGTTTTTTTAAGATTTTAGTCTGGCAAAATCAAAATATATTGAAAAAAATAAATTTTGTTTTAGTTACATAAAACTATACATTCGAATTATTAAAATGAAATTTTTAAAATTCTGCTCAGCATTTTATAAATCCCTATAAATTTTCATTTTAATTTTTAAATTCTAGCCAAACAAAAAACAATTTCAGTACTCAATTAATAGTTTCATTTTATGAAAATCATCAAAATACAAGCCCTTCGCGGACCAAATATCTGGAGCATTCGCAGAAAAAAATTAATCCAAATGCGTTTGGATTTAGAGGAAATGGAACAGTTTCCCACCAATAAAATCGAGGGATTTAGAGAACGAATCGAAACTATGTTTCCTTCGATGATTGAGCATCGCTGTTCCGAAGGATGTCGTGGCGGATTTTTTTCTAGAGTAGAACGTGGTACTTGGATGGGACATGTTATTGAGCATATTGCCCTTGAAATCCAGTCTCTAGCTGGAATGGAAACGGGATTTGGCAGAACTAGAGAAACCAAAACACCTGGGACTTATAATGTGGTTTTTAGCTATACCGAAGAAAATGTTGGTCTTTTTGCTGCCGAATCTTCAGTCGCAATTGCTGAAGCCTTAATCGCAGGAATTGATTATGATTTGAATGCCGACTTACAAAAAATGCGCGAAATACGCGAGCGTGTTCGGCTTGGGCCAAGTACCGGAAGTATCGTAGAAGAGGCGGTTTCTCGAGATATTCCTTGGATACGATTGGGGACAAATTCATTAGTACAACTAGGATATGGAATCAATCAAATGCGTTTTCAAGCCACCATTACCTGCAAAACAAGTAGCATCGCTGTTGATATCGCATGCAATAAAGAACTTACCAAAAAAATGTTGGATATGGCATCAATTCCTGTTGCCAGCGGAAGTATTTGTGTAAACGAAGACGATTTGGCAGAGACCATAAAAAAAATTGGCTACCCAATCGTGTTAAAACCATTGGACGGAAATCACGGAAAAGGAGCCTCGATCAATGTAACCACTTGGGAAGATGCGGTTTCTGGTTTGGCTTTCGCCAAAGAATACAGCAAACGTATCATTGTAGAAAAATTTATTACGGGATACGACTTTAGAATATTGGTCATTGATAACAAATTAGTTGCTGCCGCAAAGCGAGTACCTGCTCATGTAGTTGGTGACGGAACAGCTACTATTCAAGAATTAATTACTACAACAAACTTAGATCCCAGAAGAGGATATGGTCATGAAAATGTGCTAACTCAAATTGATGTTGATCGTGACACTGAAGATTTATTAGATAAACTAGGCTATACCTTAGCAACGATTCCAAAAGTTGATGAAATTGTATTTTTAAAATCTACTGCAAACTTAAGTACTGGAGGTACATCCGTAGATGTCACGGATATGATGCACCCAGAAAATATTTTTCTTGCCGAACGCATTTCAAGAGTCATAGGGCTGGATGTTTGTGGAGTCGATATAATGGCCGAAAATTTGACACAACCGTTAAAGGAAAATGGAGGTGTTATCCTAGAAGTCAATGCAGCTCCTGGTTTTAGAATGCACCTTGCTCCTTCTGAAGGATTACCAAGAAATGTAGCGGCTCCCGTAATTGATATGCTGTATCCTCCGGGAAAATCATGTCGAATTCCTATTATTGCAGTTACAGGAACCAATGGCAAAACAACTACTACCAGACTTTTAGCGCATATTGTAAAAAATAATGGTTTTAAGGTAGGATTCACTACATCTGATGGGATTTACATCCAAAATCACATGATGGAAAAAGGAGATACCACTGGACCACTAAGTGCAGAATACATCTTAAAAGATCCTACGGTAGAATTTGCTGTTCTAGAAACGGCTAGAGGCGGAATCCTGAGATCTGGTTTGGGTTTTAGTCTATGTGATATTGGAATCATTACTAATATTCAGGAAGACCATTTGGGTTTAAATGACATTCATACCTTAGATGATTTGGCTAGAGTAAAAGCTACTGTGGTAAAAAGCATCAAGAAAAATGGTTGGGCAGTTTTAAACGGTGACGATGAGCAATGTATAAAAATAGGTCAAGATTTGAATTGTAATGTCGCTTACTTTAGTTTGAGCGAAGACAATGAATTTATCAAAAAACTGTGTGCCGAAGGAAAAACAGTAGCCGTGTATGAAAACGGTTATATTACCATAAAGAAAGGGGAATGGAAAATCCGAATTGAACGCGCAACTCACGTTCCTCTTACATTAGGTGGAAAAGCTAAATTTATGATTGCAAATGTGCTTGCAGCCACTTTAGCAAGTTATTTATGGGGATTTAAAACCGAAGATATTAGCTTATCGTTACAAACTTTCATTCCAAGTGCAGCACAAACTCCTGGACGTATGAATATATTTGAGTTTAAAAAAT
>JAYTBZ010000361.1:0-5657 GCA_043736705.1 Flavobacterium sp.
CGCACCAGGTAAGGTTAACATTTCTTTATCATACACATTACCACTAATAGAAGAATTAGTGTTACCCTGTGCATAAATGGTAGGGTTGGCGAAAAATAATACCGCCAGCACAAATAACAACTTTAATAATTTTTTCATATTGTTTTGTTTATTAATATTTGGCAAAAATATAACATTTTTGTTTGAATAAGTTAACGTAACGTTAAGAATCGACTTTTTTTATTTCTCTAAATTTGATTAAAAATGATTTAAGAGTTTTTTAAAAAAAAAGATGAGATTACATCAATTAAATTTTATTTTCGATGCATTATTATCATTTATAACTGAATTATATCTATTTAAAAATAATGATTATTTTTTTAAAACTACTAAAATAGAGCCACTTAAACATGAAAAAACCTGATTTAAGTAAAATCAGGTTTCTAGAAGTACCGTTACTGATTAAAATAACGTCATGAAATTAAAAATCAGGCTTCATTTCAAGAAAAAAACGATTTTTTAGCTCTTTTTATTTCTCAAAAAATGATTCAATAAAAATGAAGTAGAGCTATCATGGTTTTGAACTGTTTTTGTATTGATTTCCTCCAAAATAGAATTTGCTAGCTGTTTTCCGAGTTCAACACCCCATTGATCAAAGCTAAAAATATTCCAGATAATTCCTTGCACAAAAATTTTATGCTCATACGCTGCAATCAAAGAGCCTACGGTTTTTGGGGATAATTTATCGATCAGGATGGTATTCGTTGGTTTGTTACCCGCAAAAACTTTAAAAGGTCGAAGAAACTTCGCTTTCTCCTGCGAGATTCCTTGCTTGTGAAATTCAGCTTGTACCACAGCGGCAGACTTACCATGTAGCAATGCTTCCGTTTGAGCAAAAAAGTTAGACATTAATTTATCATGATGGTCAATGTCCCCATACAAAGGATTTACAAAACCTATAAAATCAGCTGGAATTAATTTTGTGCCTTGGTGAATCAACTGAAAAAAAGCATGTTGCGCATTTGTTCCCGGCTCACCCCAAATAATAGTCCCTGTCTGATACTGTACCTGTTCCCCATCTCGACCTATACTTTTGCCATTACTCTCCATAGTTCCCTGCTGTAAATATGGAGCTAACTTTTGCAAATATTGTGTGTACGGAATCAACGCTTCACTTTCGGCACCAAAGAAATTATTGTACCAAACACTCAATAATGCCAATATAACTGGCATATTTTTATCAAAATCGGCCGTTTTAAAGTGCTCATCCATTTCATTAGCTCCTTCTAGCAGTTCCTGAAAATTATCATATCCAACAGCTAGACTAATTGTCAATCCTACCGCACTCCATAAAGAAAATCGTCCGCCAACCCAGTCCCACATCGGAAAAACATTAACTGGATTGATTCCAAACTTGGTTACTTTTTCAATATTTGTGGAAACCGCAACAAAATGTTTCGCTACATCCGCTTGACTTGCGCCAAATTCTTGGGATAAAAACCATTTTCTGATAGTTTCAGAATTGGTTAATGTTTCTTGTGTTGTAAAAGTCTTAGAGACAATAACAAAAAGCGTTGTTTCTGGATTTAGTTTTTTTATAATTTCATTTACATGATCACCATCTACATTAGAAACAAAATGAATATTGAGATTATTTTTATAAAATTGCAATGCTTCAACTGCCATTGCAGGCCCTAAATCTGACCCTCCAATTCCTATATTTACGACATCAGTAAAACACTTTCCCGTAAAACCCGTCCTTGAACCCGAAATAACTTCATGTGTAAAAGCTTTTATTTTATTTTTTACATCATAAACCTCTGGAACTACATTGACTCCATCAACCTTTATCATTTGAGATTCCTTTGCACGCAATGCAGTATGAAGCACGGCTCTGTTTTCGGTTTGATTGATAATTGCTCCATTAAAATAGTCAGCAATAGCACTTTTGAGTCCTACTTCATCAGCCAACTCCAACAATAACTTAAACGTTTCTTGGTTAATTATGTTTTTTGAATAATCAAGTAAAAAATCATTCCATTTCAAATTAAATTTATCTATTCTGTTGGCATCCAACAGAAACATTTCTTGCATAGACGCATTTTGCATTTCGTTATAATGCAATTCCAGTTTCTTCCAAGCACTAGTTGTTGTTGGATTTGTTGTTTGTAGAGCCATTTAATAGGTAGTTTGTAACATTATTTGAATTTGGCAAAAATACTGAAATTAGTTTTAATGCTAAATGTGTTTTCATATATATCACAATTTAAAAAGGAAATTATCAAATACTATACTTATAACGCTGAAATCAAATGGCAAAATGTTTACCAAAATACTTTCTTACTCGATCGTTATAGATACAGCTATAGATTTGCAATACTGTCTAATTCTAATTTCAGTGGGGTGATTTGATTCATAAAAAGACTTTTTTTACTTCCCGTCATAGGTTCACCAGTAGGCAATTTTAATCGTAAGGCATCCACTTGAACACCGTTTTTCCAGAAGCGATAGCACACATGAGGACCCGTGGCAAGACCAGTACTTCCTACTAGACCAATAACTTGTCCTTGACTGACACGTTGCCCTCGTCTCACTAGTATTCTTGACATGTGCAGGTATTGTGTCGAAAAAGTTCCGTTGTGTTTTACTTTTACAAAATTTCCGTTTCCAGCCGTAAAACCACTTTGCTCTACAACTCCACCTGCCGTAGCAGTTATTGGAGTCCCACGAGGTGCCGCATAATCCGTTCCCTTGTGCGCTTTCCAGCGGTGTTGTACCGGATGAAATCTACTGGTTGAAAACCGAGAAGAAATTCTACTGAATTTTATAGGTGACTTGAGAAAGAAATTTTTGAGTGTTTTCCCTTGCTCGTCATAATAATCTACTTTACCTGAATTAGCATCTTGAACAAAAGGAAAAGCATAAATAATTTTACCTTTATACTCAAAAAAAGAAGCTTCTAATTCTTCCACACCATCATAAACAGTATCATTGATGAATCGCTCCGTAAAAATTAGTGCAAAGCGATCCCCCTTTTTAAGCTTCATGAAATCAATAGAATAGGCATAAATTTTTGTTATTTTACTGGCTAAAGCACCTGCAATTCTAGCATTCCCTAAAGTTTCAGATAATGACTCCTTGAGAACTCCGCCAATGGTGCGACGTTTTATGGTGATTGGTTTTATTTTTTTATAAACAACGATAGCCGTATCTCTAAAATCAACCACATAATAGCTCAAATTATCCGGTTGGTAAATAAAAACCTGTAAGTCGTTCTTCTTGTTTTTGGATCGAAGCATTGTAAAAGGCTTCTTTATTCTGATGGTTCTTACATCAAAACTATCTTTTACTTTTGCAATAATATCATATACTTGTCTATTTCCAATGTTTTGTTCCTCCAATAATGTTCCAAACGTATCCCCTTTTTGTATGGTATCATGAACCACATTAAAATCAGAATAAACAAAACCAAATTCACTTTTTTTAGGAACAAGTTTGACTACCTTTTCTGCTGTTATTTCTTCAGTCTTTTTACATGAAACCAAAGAAAAAAGTATGATTATAACTACGAATATTTGTTTCAAATCGTTTTTTTTAATTCAATCTACATTTCTACTCCCCAGTTTTTTAATTCATGGCTACTCCATAATTCCGGGAAAAAAATCCTCCTCTGATATTTTGGATGCATGTATTTTTTCCAGTCACTCCCCCCAGTTGCTTCTCCATCTCCTTTTCCGCTTTGTTCAATATATTTTTTTGCAGTATTCAAATGTTGCATTACCCAAGTTATATTTACCGTATGATCATAATGACGCATGGCACTTATAAGTTCTGGATTTTTTTGATCTAAATCTGGAAGTTGTTTGAATTTTTGCCAAATATTGATGGTGTTGTATTCTTCCATGTGATTTAAAAACAGTTTCTTATATTTTCTTTCAAACTCTTCCAAAAGAAACGATTTTTTACCCGTATGATATTCTTTTCCGGCTGCTTGCCAATACAAGTGCTCTAATGCAAATTCATAAGGTGTGTCTCTATCTATCGAATCTCTATAACGGTGATCAATGAGATTTATTAGGTCAGTAGATGAAAATTCTATTAAACGGTACTGCGCACTTTGAAAACCACTGGCAGGGGTAAGCGTATTTCTAAATTTCATATACTGGTCTACTTCCATTCCGTCACCCATAATGCTAAAAGAAGTGGTTAGCATGTCAAAATAGCGACTGATTCGCATTAATCTTTCCGTAAAAAAATCAGTTTGAATATTTTCAGAATATGAAATCTGGTGCATTTCCCAAAGAATCATTTTAAATATCAATTCATTGACTTGGTGATACATAATAAAAACCATCTCATCGGGAAGAGTAGTTCTTTGTATTTGCAAATTTAGTAAAGCATCGGTTTGAATATAATCCCAATAGGTAATTGGTTTTGACCACAATAACCCTTCTAGCTGCGTTTCCGTTTTTTGATTTATTGCTTCATATTTGAGCTCAATTTCTTTTAAAATAGCTTCTGAATTATCGTTATTGTTCATTATTTGTTTGTTTTAAAAGGATTTTTCAATCCTCTATAGGCTTCTATATCTGCTTTTATCGAGCCTACTGCTAGGCTGGCTTTTATCCTAATGGGTAATTTATTATCGTCATCAGAAATCCAAACCGTTAAACTCTCTTGTTCTTTAAATACACGTCCTGATTGCACTAAAGGTCTAAAAACCATTGTAGATACATTACCAAATTTAGTAGCAATGGTTTCACGACCAATAAATTTGAGTTTAAATTTCGTTGTTTCATCATCAAAAAACATATCGATTGCAACTGACTCACCTATTTTAAGTTTGTCAATTCCGGGATAATTTCTTAAATAATAGAAAGTAGATAAAATATCCTGCGTGTTTTTTGGAACAAAAAGTGTCTTTTCATTTTTGTTCTTGTAATCCTTAACAAGGACTTTATTTGTTGCCTGATTGAAGAATCCTTCTTGGTTTTTGGTATATCCGCCTTCATTTATTTTTCGAACAAACTGGTACGGATTTCTGGTATCCTTATCAATATAGCTTTCATACAAATCGTCGACTTTAAAAAAAAATCGAGACATTCCTGTGGTATAACCTTTTCCCACTACGTGAAAAGTTTTTTTGTTGTTGAGTGTAGCGTCTTTTACCTCTAAAGTAGCATAACCGGCGTTTACAATTCCATAGTGGATTCTAAATTTAAACCATTCGCCAACACCGTAAGCATCTTCTTGAGGAGTATCAAAACCTGCTATTAGTATCAATACAAAAAATAAAATCAGTTTTTTCATTACTTTATTTGTCAATTTATTGATTGGTTGAGCAAATTTTATTCCAAATATATTAAAACAAAAAAACTCAGTCAAATAATGACTGAGTTTTTATGCTATTAACTAACCAAAAAACTATAAACTATGAAATTTATATGAAATTAGGAAGGAAACCACCCCTTCCCTTTTTGCGAGTGCAAAGGTAGCTAACATATTCAGTTATTCTTACGAAAAATAAAGTTTAACACAACATTTATAAAAAAACACGCTGTTCATCGGTTATTTTTTCATAATATGTAAAAATAATGCTTTTTTATAACGTTCCTCGCAATTGCTGTTCTCTCTCAATTGACTCAAAAAGTGCTTTAAAGTTTCCTGCACCAAAACCT
>JAYTBZ010000362.1:0-5640 GCA_043736705.1 Flavobacterium sp.
CTCGATAGCATACACTTTTGCAGTAAATTTTTCAGTAGATCCAGAAATGGTAAACGTGATATTGGTATTTGTTTTTACCTGAGTGGCATATTTTTCTGGGATTGAAAAAGTGATTTTCAATTTTCCAGTATTTACTAATTTTGCTACTAAAATGGCTGGTGTAATGTAGGTGCCTGGTGAAATAGAACGCAAACCTATTTTTCCTGAAAATGGAGCTCTAACAGCTGTTTTAGCAATTTGTGCTCTAATCAATTGGCTTTGGGCTTGTGCAGATTTAAAATCAGCTCGTGCCAAATCATATTCTTCTTGACTGATAGCTTCTTTTTGTAATAGTAATTTGGCTCTTCTTTCATTTTCTGAAGCCAATCCTTCTCTGGTGGAAGTTTGTCGCAATTGTGCCCTTAATTCTAAATCATTTACTTTAAAAAGTACCTGTCCTTTACTTACATTACTGCCTTCTTGAAAATAAATAGCTTCTACAATTCCAGATACTTCACTGCGAATTTCAACTTGCTCGTTGGCTTCAATAGAGCCCGAAAGCGATAAATTGTTATCAAATGTTTGCGACGTTGCAATAATTCCTGTCACATTAATGGATTTTCCTTTTCCTTTTGGATCTTTTGAATCGGTATTTGCACTCTTGTTTTCGGTGATTCTGTAGCCGATAAATCCAATAATTGCAATGGCTAACAAGGCGTAAACTACGTGTTTAATTTTCATAAGTATTGAAGTAAAGTAGGTTTAGGTTTCAAAATTTTAAGTTAAACAAATTTAGGTTATACAAACGGAATTTAAGATTATGTTAATCTATATTTAATCTTTGTACATACAAATATCAATAACTATAAAAATTTAGACCTTAACAAGCACAAAAGGTTTAACCATGTTTTAAAAAAATAAAATAAATTTTAACAATGCATATTTAAAAACTCAAAAGTCTAATGTTGTTAAAGTTTATTTTGCGGATGTATCAAAAATATCCAACAGTGAATTCTAACTAATGTAATTCCAAATATTTTTTTTCTTTGTCATTTCTATAAAAATAGAACGCAAAACGGTATGTTCTGGTTTTTGCATTCCCGCGTCATCCTTTAATAATTTTAAAGCATAGTTTCGTGCTAGCGCCAAAGTATCTCTGTCTCGAACCAAATCGGCAATTTGAAGATTAAGTACCCCGCTTTGTTGGGTTCCCATAAGATCTCCCGGTCCACGCAGTTTTAAATCTACTTCGGCTATTTCAAAACCATCATTCGTTTGAACCATGGTTTCCATTCGGGTTTTACTATCAGCACTCAGTTTATGACTCGTCATCAAGATGCAATAACTTTGCTCCGCACCACGTCCTACGCGACCGCGAAGTTGATGTAATTGTGACAAACCAAAACGTTCCGCACTTTCAATAATCATGACACTAGCATTCGGAACATTAACACCGACTTCAATAACGGTTGTAGCGACCATAATATTAGTTTTTCCTTCAGAAAAGCGTTTCATTTCGGCATCTTTATCTGCAGGTTTCATCTTACCGTGCAAAATTGAAATGGAATACTGAGGTAGCGGAAAATCTCTAGAAATGCTTTCGTAACCGTCCATTAAATCCTTAAAATCCATTTTCTCTGATTCTTGGATAAGCGGATAAACAATATAGATTTGGCGACCCAAAGCAATTTCATCCCGCAGGAATTTCCAAACCTTCAGTCGGTTACTGTCAAAACGATGTACGGTCTGAATGGGTTTTCGTCCCGGAGGCAGTTCATCAATCACCGAAATATCTAAATCCCCGTACAAACTCATCGCCAAAGTTCTGGGAATAGGCGTGGCGGTCATGACTAAAACGTGTGGCGGAATCACATTTTTCTTCCACAATTTAGAGCGTTGTTCTACGCCAAAACGATGTTGTTCATCAATCACTGCCAGTCCTAAATTCTTAAATTTTACTTTATCTTCCAGTAAAGCATGTGTTCCGATAAGAATATGTAACGTACCGTTTTCCAGTTCTTCATGAATAATTCTTCGTTGTGCTATTTTGGTAGAACCCGTTAGAATTCTAATATTTATATTTAAAGTTTGTGCCAATTCAGACAATCCAATAAAATGCTGGTTAGCTAAGATTTCTGTGGGTGCCATCAAGCACGCTTGGAAGCCATTATCAAGTGCCAAAAGCATGCTCATAAAAGCCACAATAGTTTTTCCCGAACCTACATCACCTTGTAACAATCGGTTCATTTGTGCATTGCTGCCCATGTCAGTTCGGATTTCTTTTATGACTTTTTTTTGTGCATTGGTCAATTGAAAAGGCAAATGATGCTGATAAAAAGTATTAAAATAATCACCGACAGTTCCAAACGGATGTCCCTTTATTTTGTGTTTCCGAATCAGGTTTTTCGTGATTAATTGCAACTGAATAAAGAATAATTCTTCAAATATTAGACGGAATTTGGCTTTCGCCAAAACATCTGCGCTCGTAGGAAAATGAATATTGAATAAAGCTACTTTCTTAGGAATCAGCTTTAATTCGTTGATTAAATAATCGGGTATGGTTTCCGTAAACAATGCTTGCGTTTCTAGAAATAATTGCTGCATCAATTTATTAATCACCCGATTGGTAATCCCGCGATTTGTCAAGGTTTCGGTTGAAGGATACACCGGTTGCATCGCTGAGCGAAGGCTTTGTTCGTGCTCACTCATCAGTTCAATTTCTGGATGTGCCATGTTGAACGTATTTCCAAAAGAAGTGCATTTTCCGAAAATTACACACATTTCATTGAGCTTTAAACTCTCCCGAATCCATTTGTGACCTTGAAACCAAACGAGTTCCATTTGTCCTGTTTCATCCACAAAAGTAGCGACTAAACGCTTTTGGTTTCTGCCAAATTCAACAGTTTTGATGTTGATAATTTTACCAATAATCTGAACTTCGGCACTATTATTTTGCAGTTCGTTAATCTTGTAATATCGTGTGCGGTCAATATAGCGGTTTGGAAAAAAATTTACTAAATCCTCATACTTATAAATTCCTAATTCCTTACGCAGCAATTCGCCCCTATTGGGACCAACGCCTTTGAGGTATTCGATTGGAGTGAGTAGGAGATTTTGTTGCATATTGCGAAGATAGTTTTTGTTTGGAAATTATAAAAGTGTAGTTGATTCTAAAATACTTTATTAAAAATATAAAGTTAAAACTTAAGTTAATTGTGAAATTAGCACCAAACGCAATACCTTCGCAAAAAAGTAAACAATGACAACTCATCTCGCATTGCTTCGTGGCATCAATGTTTCTGGTCACAGTATGATAAAAATGGAGGCGCTAAAAACAACTTTGGAAGCCATTGGTTTTCAGAATGTGCAAACCTATATTCAATCTGGAAATGTTTTTGTAGATACGGAGCAGGATAGTTCTGCGGCTGTTGGTTTCAAAATAAAGCAGGAAATTTTTAAGGCTTTTGGTCATGAAGTACCTGTTGTAGTTATTACCAAACAAGATCTGGAAGCTTGTTTCAAAAATAATCCTTTCCTTAATGATAAGGAAATCGATACCAAGAAGTTATATGTTGCTTTTATTTCTACTACGTTGCAAAGCACCAGTATGAATGATTTGAAAATTAGTCAATTCAAGCCAGACGAAGCCAGTATCGATGGCAATAAAATCTTTATAAAATATGCTGTTGGTGCCGGCAAAACTCGATTTGATCAGAAATACATCGAGAAAAAATTAAATGTAACAGCAACTATTCGAAATTGGAATACAGTCACACAATTGCTAAAAATGTATGAGGAAAGATAATAAGGCTTTGTGACTATTCTAATCGCTAATTTGCTTATTTTTAAACGGGATAATCCATTTTAAATTTGAGAATTAGCATTATTTTTTTAGAGTCAAAACAACAATGTTTCAGAATCTATTTTTAACTTTAGAAAAAATAATTTTAATTTTACGCAACCTTTTGCAAGAAGTAGCACCTAAAAAGTATATTTAAAATCTGATACATGAAAAAACTAATTGTTATTGTTGCTTTTTTTTCTTTCTTAAGTTCTTGTTCAAAGGGTAATACTGTAAAAATGGATGGTACTGGTTATTATGGGAAATGGACTTTGGTCTCGATGTCAGGTTCAATTCCAAATTCTGAAACTACGGGCGCAGCAATGGAATGGCAGGAATTTTATTTGTTTAACACTAACGGAACATTTACAAAATCTAGAGAAAGAAATTTGACTAAAACTTCCATTTCGGGAACCTACACGACAACAACTCAATCTGACGAAATTTATTTTGATTTAACATATCCCAAAGACAGCGAAATTATAGGCAGCTGTTACGGAAATCCTAAAGAAGTACTGTTTTTAGATGCCAATAATTCCTTGTCAAGTACATGGAGTTATTGCGATGGTCCCGTACTAAAATATAAAAAGTAAATCATAAGTGGTTATTGAAAAGCATTTTCATAAAATTTAGTTTTGGTTAATTATAGAATGATGAAGCACTTTTGCTAAAGAGTACTCAGAAGTTGAAAAACTTTTGATGCTCTTTTTCTATTTCTAGTCTAAAAGATAAGTGCTCCAGCAATAAAAGTTGGAGGATAAGCACAAAAAAAATTATATTTACTTACAAATTAATGCAAATGCAACCTCGGGTTTAGGAAGTAAACCTCTAATATTTAGTGCTATGATTTTAAAACTTTCTTTTGTTTTTACGGTATTTTTTGTTTGTGTTTCAATGGCGCAAAACGGAAATCCAAACGATTATTTATCGGCTCAATTTCATAAAGAGCGAAGAGAGGCATTGCGTACCAAATTACCTCAAAATAGTGTTGTAATATTTTTTAGCAATCCCATTCGGAATCGAGCCAATGATGTAGACTTTATTTACCACCAAGATCCTGATTTTTATTATTTGACAGGATATAAAGAACCAAATGCAGTTTTAGTAGTCTTTTCGAACAATCAACAAACAAGTGATGGAAAGTTTTACGACGAATTATTATATGTTCAGGAGAAAAATCCTAGAGCGGAGCAATGGACAGGAGTGCGTTTAGGAAAGGAAGGAGCAAAAAAAGAGCTGGGTTTTGAAAATGTATTTAACGGATCAGCGTTTTTAAATTCGGGTATTGAGTACGCCAGTTTTGATACTGTTTTCTTTAAGGAATTTGAAGAGGACACCCGAAATTTAAAAAATGAAAAAGCGGATTTATACAAATTAATTGGAGCGTTTAAATCCCAAATCGGCTACAACGAAAAAGTAAAGCCTCAAATGGATTCGAATATGCAAAAAGAACTTAATGGTAAAAAAAGCATTACTTCAAAAAAAGCAACAATAAATAGCAAATCGATTTTGACGTACATGGCGAGTTTGCGTGAGAAAAAAACCAAAGAGGAGTTGGTTTTGTTAACAAAAGCGATTCGAATTTCGGCAATGGGACAACGTGAAATTATGAAAGCAATGCATCCGGGAATGTCTGAATCAGAAATACAGGGAATTCACGAATTTGTATATAAAAAATATGGCAGCGAGTATGAGGGATATCCTTCCATCGTAGGCGCAGGGAACAACGGTTGTGTGTTACATTATATTGAAAACAGCAAAATGAAAGTCGAAAACGAATTGGTTCTAATGGACCTAGGAGCTGAATATCATGGCTATAC
>JAYTBZ010000363.1:0-12751 GCA_043736705.1 Flavobacterium sp.
TATTGTTGTATCTAAAATAGGCATACACATTGTTCTCTGGAATGTAGTGCGTCATTTTTCCAGTATGAATAGCTGTTTTTGCTTTGCGCCAATTGAATAGTTTAGCCGTAAAATCAAAGTATTCGTTTTGGGTTGCAGTTCGTCCTTCTTTGGTAAATGCATTGTTTGCATCGCCATCCCAACCGCCGGGAAAATCTTGACGAATAGCTGCATCACCCTTGTCCTTATTGCCTGCCATGCCTATCTCGCTACCATAATACAATTGCGGAATACCACGCATGGTTGCTAAAACGGTCATGGCCATTTTATATTTTCTTATGTCGTTTCCATACGATTCATTGATTCGATTGGTGTCATGATTCTCTGCAAAGATTAAAATGTTGCTGGGGTTTGGATATAGAAAATCATTAGTGAAATTGTCATACAATTTCATCATTCCTTTGTCCCAACCGCTTTCGTCTTCGTTGAATGCTTTTGTTGTGGCTTCGTAAAGTGTAAAATCCATAACGCTTGGTAAGTAGGAATTGTAATTTTGAATAGCAGCAATTTTACTGTCTTTTTGCCAATATGCCATTTGTGCTTGACTCTGCATCCAGACTTCTCCTACAATATTAAAATTGGGGTATTCATCCGTTATGGATTTGGTCCAAGTTGCAATTCCTTTCGGATCAGAGTAGTTGTAAGTGTCAACTCTAAAACCATCCAAATCAGCAAATTCAATCCACCAAATCGCATTTTGAATGAGGTATTTTAAAGTCAACGGATTTTTTAAATTTAAATCAGGCATTGATGGAACAAACCAGCCATCGATGGCGATTTTTTTATCAATTACAGAGGCGTTTGTATCGTGAATGACCGTTCTTTTATGATTGGTTTGCGTGTAGGTTTCAAATTGATTGATCCAGTCTTTTGTTGGTAAATCTTTCATCATCCAATGTTCAATTCCCCAATGATTCGTTACATAATCCATTACGAGTTTCAGGTCTCTTTTGTGCATTTCTGTTGCTAGTCGAGCATAGTCTTCGTTTGTTCCATAACGTGGATCAATTTTATACACATCAGACTGGCCATAAGTATGATAAGAATATGCAGCATCATTATCTTCGCAAAGTGGCGTACTCCAAATCGTGGTGGCGCCAAGTGATACAATGTAGTCTAGATTTTTTATAATTCCCTCAATATCGCCACCGTGTCTTCCTCTGGGTAATTCTCTGTTGTATTTTTCTTGGGTAGTATTTTCACTATCGTTATTTCTGTTTCCATTGGCAAAGCGATCTGGCATGATAAGATACATCATGTCTGATGAATCGAAACCCTTACGTTGCGCAGAATTTTCTCTTCGTTTCTTGAGACTGTATTTTTGTGTAATGGTTGCTGTGTTGTTTTTAAAAGTAAAAAAGAAGTCTCTTGCTACTACTTTTTTGGTGTCAATGGTGACAAAAATATAGTTGGGATTTTCGGTTTTTGTCACGTTTGTAATTTTTATCCCATTAGAAACGGAAACTTTACATTGTGCAATGTCTTTCCCGTAAAATAATATTTGCAATTCTGGATTTTGCATACCTGCATACCAAAAAGGAGGTTCTATTTTGTCGATTTGAGCGTGTAAAGTTAAAGACATAAAAAAGAGGAATAAGGTTGTTTTTTTTAGGAAGCTCTTATTTTGTATCAATAAAGGA
The DNA here is from genome assembly GCA_043736705.1 of Flavobacterium sp. Classification (GTDB taxonomy): domain Bacteria; phylum Bacteroidota; class Bacteroidia; order Flavobacteriales; family Flavobacteriaceae; genus Flavobacterium. The sequence continues at coordinate 1,680 of JAYTBZ010000363.1, forward strand.
ATCATTTTATTCATTATCAAGTCTGTTTTTAGTGTTTTAATTTTTTCTGTTTTGGACCAATTTGAATATGCTTTTGTATTTTAAAACGATAGTAATCAAACAATCCCAATGAAAATTGGGATTGTTTTTTTGTTACTTCGCAATTAACCAAAAGATAGTATCAACCATGCGCTCCAGCAATTGTTGATTATACAGTAGCTAAATGTTCAGCATGAACCAAAACTGGCTTACCATTTACGATAATTTCTAATTCTTGGTTACCATCAACTGAAAAAATTGTCTCTTTATGATTAATTTCGACTTTTAAAATCTGACTTCTGAAATTTATTTTAAACGAATAGCCTTGCCATTCTTTTGGAATTTTTGGAGAAAAATATAGCGTATCGTTTTTAATTCGCATTCCGCCAAATCCTTCTACGATGCTCATCCAAGTTCCAGCCATAGAGGTTATGTGGCAGCCTTCTTCGACCTCTTTATTGTAATCGTCTAAATCCAAACGCGAAGTTCGCAAGTAGAACGTGTAAGCCATGTCCATTTTGTCTAATAAAGCCGCTTGAATCGAGTGAACGCATGGCGAAAGTGAACTTTCATGAACTGTAAAGGATTCGTAAAATTCAAAATTGTTTTTCAGTTCTTCTCTCGAAAAATGATCTTCAAAGAAGTAGAAACACTGTAAAACATCAGCTTGTTTGATATACGGGGAGCGTAAAATGCGATCCCAAGACCATTTTTGATTGATTGGTCTTTGGCTTTTGTCTAAATCTGCTACGCGAACTAATTCTTTATCCAAGAAACCATCTTGTTGCAAGTACACCTTGTGTTCCTCTGAAAAAGGAAAATACATAGTATCCGAAACTTTTTTCCAAGATTGCAATTCAGCGTCTGTTATTTTTACTTTTTCAGTAATTCTTTTATGATCTGATGGGTATTCAATCGATACTCTTTGAATTTGTTCGTAGGTATATTCCAGACACCACTTAGCAATATAATTCGTGTAAAAATTATTATTTACATTATTCTCATATTCGTTAGGACCCGTAACTCCTAGAATCACGTATTGGTTTAAATTAGTCGAAAAATTTGCTCTTTGATGCCAGAAACGAGCAATTCCTATTAACACTTCCAATCCTTTTTCAGGAATGTAACTGTAGTCTCCTGTATATCTATAAAAGTTATAAATGGCAAAAGCGATAGCGCCGTTTCTATGAATTTCTTCAAATGTAATTTCCCATTCGTTATGGCATTCTTCGCCGTTCATGGTAACCATTGGGTACAAAGCAGCGCCGTTTGTAAATCCTAATTTGGCAGCATTTTCTATAGCTTTATCTAATTGATTGTAGCGGTATGTCAATAAATTACGAGCTACTTCTTGGTCTTTGGTCGCCATGTAAAACGGAATGCAATACGCTTCGGTATCCCAATACGTTGATCCACCATATTTTTCGCCGGTAAATCCTTTTGGTCCAATATTTAAACGAGAATCTTTTCCTAAATAGGTTTGGTTTAACTGAAATATATTGAACCGAATTCCTTGTTGTGCTTTTACATCGCCATCAATGGTAATGTCTGACATTTCCCAAATTTTTGCCCACGCATCAATTTGATCTTGCAACATTTTGTCATAACCCAACGCTAAAGCAGACTGAATTACTTTCTCTGCAGCGGTGATTGTGTTATCGTGGTTTAAAGAAACCGTGTAACCACCTATTTTTTGTATGGATGATTTTTGGCCTTGAGCCACAATAACATCGTAACTAAATTGAATTTTATCAGCAGTTGCGTCAATATTGGAAGGTGAAATACTTGTTTTTTCACCATTTGTAAAAATGCTATTGTGCATGAAAGTGGTCGCCTTAAAATGTGTTTTGAAGGTTTGAGCCGTTACAAAAGCTTCATTTCCTGATTTTTTCACATCAAGAGGTTCCCAAAATTTTTCTTCCCAGTTGGCATCTTCATTGGTTACACCAGCGTCGATGTAAGGTTTATAAACTATTTTTGAATCCTTATTCAAAGACGTAATTTCATAATCAATAACTCCCACTTCGTCTAAAACGATTGATAGAAAACGACGAATGGAGACTGCGATTTCGGTACCGTTTTTTAAAGTAGCTTCAAAAGAACGGTGGTACCAGCCTTCTTTCATGTTGAGTTCCCGACGAAAATTTTTCACGTTGGAACACGCATTCAAATCAAATTTTTCACCGTTGATTTCAATATCGATTCCAATCCAGTTGGGTGCATTTAGGACTTTGGCAAAATATTCAGGATATCCGTTTTTCCACCAGCCTACTTTTGTCTTGTCCGGATAGTAAATTCCAGCAATATAACTTCCTTGGAATGTTTCACCAGTATAATTTTCTTCAAAATTAGCACGTTGTCCCATAGCACCGTTGCCAATGCTGAACAAACTTTCAGACGATTTCACGCGCTCTACATCAAATCCTTCTTCTATGATGGACCAATTATCTGGTTTTATATAATCTTGATTCATTTTGTTTTTTGTTTAAAGTTTAAGGTTTCAAGTAATCTCGAAAACTTTAAAAATATATTTCGTTTTATTGTATGAGTGTTGCAATGAATACGGTTTCAATTGCTGTAAAATCTTTAAAGATATATTTTGCTTCATGCAACGTAGACGCTTCTCCAATTCCGATGCTGATCATATTTCCAATATTGGCAGCTTGAATTCCTGCTACTGAATCTTCAAAAACGATAGCGTTTTCTGGAGTAATATTCAACAATTTCGCAGCCATTAGGAAAACTTCCGGATCTGGTTTGGCATTGGTCACATCATTTCCATCCACAACAGCATCAAAATAAGATAGTAGTCCTGTTTTTTCTAAAATGGGTCTAGCGTTTTTACTAGCTGAACCTAGTGCAATAGGTTGGTTGTTGTCTTTTAGAAATTGTAAAATTGGAAGAACGCCCGGAAGAATTTCACTTTCATCCATATCGACTAAATACGATAAATAGTCTTCATTTTTTTGAAAGAGCCATCGGTCTTTATCTTCTTGCGAAGCGGTTACTTTTCCTAATTCTAATATGATGTCTAAAGAGCGCACACGGCTTACTCCTTTTAATAATTCATTGTGTTCGTGCGTAAAATCGATTTTTAATTCATTCGCGATTTTTTGCCACGCTAAATAGTGGTATTTAGCTGTGTCTACTATAACACCGTCTAGATCAAATATGAATGCTTTTTTGTTATTCATGAATTTCAATTTTTGTTCTGTTGTTTACTCTAAGGGTAAGTAAACCGGCAAATATCATGGATATCCCACCAATTAGTACTGCGTAAATAGGTTCGTTTTGAAAAAATTGTTTAACAATAAAACCTAGGATTGTTGCGGCAACAATTTGAGGAATAACTACAAAAAAGTTAAAAACGCCCATGTAATATCCCATTTTTGAGGCCGGTAATGCACCAGATAACATAGCATAGGGCATTGATAAAATACTGGCCCATGCAATACCAACTCCAAGCATTGGAATTAATAATAAATATTTATCTCCTATGAAGTATATGGACAGTAAGCCAACACCGCCGGAGCAAAGTGCTAATAAATGGGTGTAACGCACACCTACTTTTTTTGCTATTACGGGTAATAAAAATGCAACGGCAGCGGCGACTCCATTATAAACGGTAAACAAAACTGATACCCAATCGGCAGCATCATTGTATATTTTTGAAGTCGTGTCTGTTGTGCCAAAAATATGTTGGGTTACGGCTTGCGTTGTGTAAATCCACATAGAGAAAAGGGCAAACCAAGAAAAGAATTGTACCCAAGCCAATTTTTTCATAGTAGTTGGCATATTTAACAAATCGGTCATAATTATGGTAAAGCCATTTTTAATTTGGATAAGTCTAAGTCTAGCCGTTACCATAAATAAAATTCCAATGACGATGAGTCCTACAAATAAAATGTAAAGTTCTTTGGTAAGGTTATTTTCATAAATCAAGAAAGAAATAACGCTTCCTAGCACAGTCATAACAAGCCCTAAATTGAACTGTCTTTTGATATTTGCTGTTGCATCAGATTCGGTTTCTAAAGGCTGCTGCTTAGCAATATCTTTATCTGTCTTTTCAAATGCTTCTAATTCTTGAGGTGTGTATTCCGTAGATTTGAAAACAGTCCACAAAACAGCCAAAAGAAAAACAACACCACCAATATAGAATGACCATTTTACGGAGTCTGGAATAATTCCCTCAGCTGCAGTATTGCTTACGCCAAAAACATTTGTAAAAATATACGGTAACAAGGATCCTACTACAGCTCCCAAACCAATGAAAAAACTTTGCATGGCAAAACCTAATGTCCGCTGCTTTTCAGGTAAATTATCTCCCACAAAGGCACGAAAGGGTTCCATTGAAATGTTGATAGACGCATCCATCATCCATAAAGTTCCAGCGGCAATCCACAGTGAAGCAGAATTTGGCATGATAAACAACGCGATAGATGATAAAATTGCACCTACCAAGAAATAAGGTCGGCGACGGCCCAATCGGGTCCAAGTTCGATCACTAAAGTAACCAATAATGGGTTGGATAATTAAACCAGTTACTGGTGCGGCAATCCATAAAATAGGGATTTCGTCAACTTTTGCTCCTAATGTTTCAAAAATTCTTGAAGTATTTGCGTTTTGCAGTGCAAAACCAAATTGTATTCCTAGAAATCCAAAACTCATGTTCCAGATTTGCCAGAAACTTAACTTACGCTTTTCCATTATCGTAATTTAAAAAAATTAATACGATAAGCGCTATGCTTATCAAAACTTACCTTATTTTCGAAGTAAAAGTTAAAGCTTTGATGGGTAAATATAAAAATATATTTTTAACTTTTGTTTGGGGCAAACAAAAATTCGGGAACTTTTTTAACTACAACCTTGTAGTTGCTAAAAATTAACATTTAAAGTTTAATTAGTTGATTCTCTTTCTATCAAATGAGTTTCAATTACTTCTGTTTTGTAGTTTTCGTCCTCTTCCTCTTCTTCAGATTCGAGTCTTTCAATTAACATTTTGGCGGCTTTATTTCCCATTTTTATACCGCTCTGACTTACGGTAGTAATAGTAGGTGTAGAATATTTAGAAATAATACCATCTGTGAAGGCAATAACAGCAAGGTCTTTTGGGACGTTTAACCCAATTTTATTGGCAGTTTTGATAATGGTTACCGCAAAAAGTTCGTTTACTGCAAAAACAGCATCAATGGCTTTATCTTCTAATAATTTTCCAATAGTGATTTCGCAGGTATCAATGTCTTCAATTTTGATGATTAGATCCTCATTAAATGGAATTCCGTTGTCTAGAAGCGCTTTGATATAGCCATCGGTTCTCAGTTTACCTACAGATACATAATCAACTGTGGTAACCAAGGCAATTTTTTTTCGTCCTTTATTAATCAAACTTTGTACCGCTTCATAAGCAGCGTGTTTATCATCGATAATGACTTTATCACAAAGAATATCATTGGTCACACGGTCAAACATAACTACAGGCATTCCTTGATTAATCACTTCGGTAATATGGTGAAAATCACCTCTGAACTGGGTCTCCTTTGAAAGTGACATGATGAAACCATCAATACTTCCATTAGCAAGCATTTCCATATTAAGAACCTCTTTGTCAAAGGAATCGTCCGAAAGGCAAATGATGACACTATAGCCGTGTTCATTGGCAACTTGTTCAATTCCATTGATGACCGTGGAGAAAAAGTGGTGCACAATTTCAGGAATAATGATTCCTATAGTTTTGGTCTTTCGATTTTTTAAGCTTAGTGCAATATTATTGGGTTTGTAATTATAAAATTTGGCAAAAGCCTGCACTTTGAGTCTGGTTTCTTCGCCTATTTCAAGGCTGTTTCGTAATGATTTTGAAACGGTAGAAATGGAAACGTCTAATTCTTTTGCAATTTGTTTCAGCGTTATTTTCCTTTTCATATTGTTTTTTGGGGAATAAATTTATTTCGTAATAAAGATAAAATTAAATTTTAGAAATGATAATTAAAGTGACAAAAAATTATGTAAATCAGAAAGTTTTCAACACTATTACGTTTTCGTAACTCAAATAAGAATTCCTATTGTTGGGGTGTACTAAATTTTACATAAATTTAACATTCGAAGTACTAGTTAAACTTAAAACTAAACCAAAAATTAAATTAAATTAAACAAAAAGTATGAAAACAATTTACAAAAAGTTGTTAATTTTAGTACTGCTACTCCCTTTTAGTATTCTGGCTCAGAATACGGTGGGTGGATCTGTTGTTGATAAAGTATCAGGACAGCCTCTTCCGGGTGTAAATGTAAATGTTCAAGGATCCGCTAACGGTGTCTCAACTGGTTTTGATGGTACATATCAGTTGACAAATGTCAAAAACGGGGATAAAATATTATTTTCTTACATAGGATATAAAAATAGTGTTGTAGGATATGTTGGTCAAAAATCACTAAATGTTACATTAGAAGAGGACGCCAATCAATTGAAAGAAGTTGTTGTGCAAGTGGGTTACGGTACTGTTAAGAAAAAAGATGCCACAGGAGCAGTAACAGTTTTAGGCACTAAAGATTTTAATAAAGGTGCGAATGTTACAGCTGAAAACTTACTAAATGGTAGAGTTGCTGGTGTGACTGTTAATACAAGCGGTGCTCCAGGTTCAGGTTCACAAATTAGAATTCGTGGAGGTTCCTCTTTATTTGCAAGTAATGATCCGTTAATTGTAATAGATGGTTTGCCTATCGAAAATACTGCAGGAACTGGATCGACTTCGTTTTTAGCGTCATTAAACCCGAGTACTATTGAGTCGATGACTGTGTTAAAAGACGCCTCTGCTACCGCTATTTATGGTTCGCGTGCGTCTAATGGTGTTATTATCATTACTACGAAAAAGGGAGGAAAAACACTTGCGGTAGATTACAACTTTCAATACGGAAGTGGGGAACTAGTTAAAACCACAGATGTATTTGATGCTGCAGCTTTCCGAGCAATTATTGCAGAAAAACGCCCTGCAGATGTATCAAAATTAGGTACTGCCAACACTGATTGGCAAAAAGCAATTTATAGAAAAACAGATTTCATTGACAACAATATTTCTTTGAGAGGAAATTTATTTAATGCTATTCCAACTCGTTTGACAATAGGGAATACGTATCAAGAAGGATTGCGATTAACGAATACGTTCAATAGAAGTACGGTTGGTTTGGCATTAAATCCATCGTTTCTTAAAGATCATTTGAAAATAAAGTTAAATGCTAATTATTCTAACGAGAAAAATAGATTTGCAGATGGTGTTGAAGGGGCTGCTATAAGATTCGATCCTACACAACCTATTTACAGCGCTGGATCAATTTATGGTGGTTTTTTTGAGTATTATGATCGTTCAAATGGAAAGTTAACCTCGCAAACGCCTAGAAATCCTGTTGCCCAATTATTACAAACATTTGATAAAGGAGTAAGTGATCGCTTTTTTGGAAACTTCGAATTGGATTACAAACTTCATTTCTTTCCAGCTTTAAGAGCGGTTGTTAATGCTGGTTTTGATCAATCAAATGGAGAAAGATCCAAAACGGCTTCGAGATTTGCTGCCACTTCTGGAAGTAATAATGATATTCCTTATGGTACAAATGAGTTTTCTAAAAGTGAGAGAAAAAACAAGTTGCTTGATGCTTATTTAGTTTACAATAGTACTGTTAATGATTTAGTTTTTGATTTAACAGCTGGATATTCATATCAAAAATGGGATTCGTATAGTTTTGTTCAAGGAAACAAAAATGACCCAAATTTACCAACAGGTATAACAGGTTTCCCTCAAACTAATATTGATTTTGATAGAGTAAATATTGGACTTTTTGGAAGAACAAATTTAAATTTCAAAGATAAATATTTATTAACTTTATCATATAGAAGAGATGGTTCTTCTCGATTTGATAAAAATAATAGATGGGCAAATTTTCCAGCTGCTGCATTTGCTTGGAAAATTAAGGAAGATTTACTGCCAAACAGTACTACGGTTTCTGATTTGAAATTTAGAGTAGGATACGGTATTACAGGGCAACAAGAAATTGGTAATAACAATGACTATTTACAACAATACAACTTGGGTAGTGGAAGCTCTCAATATTATTTTGGTACAGTGGCTTTGCCTATTGCAGTTTCGGCAAGACAAAGCTCGAATCTAAAGTGGGAGGAAACAACAACCTATAATGCAGGTTTAGATTTTGGATTATACAATAATAGAGTAACGGGTAGTTTAGAAGTTTTTTACAAAGATTCTAAAGATTTATTAGCGGATGTAGCCACGGCAGATGGGAGTAATTTTTCGAATAGATCTTGGCAAAACATAGGAAGTTTTACCACAAAAGGGGTGGAGTTTTCTGTAAGTACAGATGTTGTTAGAACAGATGATGTAAATTGGAATTTAAATTTTAATGCTACCGCTTTTGAAAGAAAGATTACTAGTTTAAGTTCTGATTTTATTAGAGTAGGTGATAATTTAGCAGGAACAGGAACACAAGGTCAAGTACATCAAGTAGGTTTTGCGCCTAACTCATTTTTATTATATAAACAATTATATGATGCAAGCGGTAAACCGGTTGAAGGTGCCTATGAAGATTCAAATGCTGATGGTATAATCAACTCTAGCGATAAGTATATTTATAAAAATCCAGATCCTAAAGCAGTTTTTGGTTTTGCATCTACCTTAAATTACAAGAATCTTGATTTCTCTTTTAATTTAAGAGCTAGTGTTGGGAATCGTTTATTTAATGCAGTTGATGCAAGTAGAGCACAATACAATCAGTTAACAACTGGAAGTACAGTAGGAAATATTCCTACATCAGTTCTAGATACTGATTTTGTGAACACTTCTAATGTAGTTTTATCAGACTTATTTGTTGAGAATGCTTCTTTTTTAAGAATGGATAACATAACATTAGGGTACACTTTTCCAAAATGGTTAGAAGGGAAAGCTTCATTACGACTATTTGCAGGAATTCAAAATGTTTTTGTAATTTCGGATTATTCTGGATTAGATCCGGAGGTTGCTAACAATGGAGTTGATAATACCATATACCCTAGACAACGTTCTATATTAGGTGGGGTTAATGTTAAATTTTAATAAACAGATCATGAAAAAAATAAAATTTATTTACGTTCTATTCGCATTCGCGGCCTTGCAGTCGTGTACTAGTGATTTAGATGTAGTTGCAGAAGATGCTAAAGTATTAACTCCAGAAGAATTATTTGCTACACCTAGAGGTTATAAGCAAGCGCTAGCTGGTGTTTATGGTAATCTTAGTTTGACAGGTACTGGTGATTCAGGTTCTTCTTTTTTACAAGGTATTGATGCTGGAACAAGTCAGTTTGGAAGATGCATGTGGTATTTACAAGACCTGACTACTGATGAGGTAATCTGGACTTATGAAAATGATGAAGGAGTAGCTGAATTGCAGCGTAATACTTGGACATCTGCTAATCCTATTTTACTGGGAATGTTTAGTAGAACTATGGCTGAGGTAGCGATAGCTAATGATTTTTTAAGACAATCAACACCAGAGTTGCTTAATTCTAGAGGTATTACTGCTACTGCTGATGTTGCTGAAATCAACTTTTATAGAAATGAAGTACGAGTTTTAAGGGCTTTTGCATACTATAATATGATGGATTTATTTGGGAAAGCACCATTTTTAACGGAAAGTGATCCATTAAATTTTAAAGGACCACAATACGATAGACAACAACTATTCACATTTATTGAAAAAGAGTTAAATGAAGTTATTCCGAACTTGAAAGCGGCAAGAACAAACGAGTATGGAAGATTAGATAAAGCGATGGCTCAAATGATCTTAGCTAAAATGTATTTGAATGCTCAAGTGTATATTGGAACGCCAAAGTATACAGAATGTATGGCTAAGTGTGCTGATGTAATTGCTGGTGGTTATGTTTTAAAAACTAATTATTTAGACAATTTTAAAGCAGATAACCATACTTCTTCTGAGATGATTTTTACCTTGCAGTCCGACGGTATTAGAACACAAAACTATGGTGCTTCTACGATCATTATCAACGGTCAAGTTGGATCGCTTGAAGGCAATGGTGCAGAGTTTGGTGTTGGTGGTTTTGGTGGTGCTTTGAGAATTAGAAAACAATTAGTAGAAAAGTTTGATGGATCTCAATTTGCAACAGATGTTAGAAAAACATATACGTCAGGTTCTAGATCAATTGATATTGCTGACCCTACAAATGCGGCGCAAGGATACATTTTGCATAAATTTTCGAATAAAACAAGTACTGGTGTTGCTGGTTTAAGCTCAACATTTGTAGATACTGATTTTCCATTGTTTAGATTGGCAGATGCGTATTTAATGTACGCTGAGGCACAAATGAGAAAAGATGGTGCTACAAACTCTAATACTGCAAATACAGCATCAGTACAATCGTTGACCTATATTAACGCATTAAGACCGCGCGCTAATAACGGTTCAACTGTTGCAAATGTTAATCAGAGTCAAGTGAATTTAGACTTCATAATTGATGAAAGAGCTAGAGAATTGCATTGGGAAGGACACAGAAGACAAGATTTAATTCGTTTTAACAAGTACGGTGGCGGGAGCTATAATTGGGCATGGAAAGGGAATATTGCTAACGGAACTTCTTTTGGAACTAATTTAAATGTTTTTCCACTTCCTTCGGCTTCAATAGCAGCAAATCCAAATCTGACTCAAAACAATGGGTATTAGACTAATTTAAAATTTATAAAGATGAAAAATACAATCAAATTATTAATTGCTTTCATCAGCTTCCTTACATTATCATGTTCGGAAGATGTTGAAACTAAAATTGCAGGTGAGAAAGCTACTGGAATTACCCTGTTGGCTCCTACTTCTAGTTTTAATCTAGTACTAGATGGTGCGAAGTTAAATGACTTAGCTACAACTTTTATATGGAATGATGCTTCAAATAGTGCTGCGGGTACAACTGTGAGCTACACTATTGAAGCGGCAAAGGCGGGTACAAATTTTGCTGCACCAATAGCATTAGGAACACCTACAACTAGCTTGTTTAAGGATGTAACGGTTGG
>JAYTBZ010000364.1:0-5617 GCA_043736705.1 Flavobacterium sp.
ATGATGCCGAAAATTGAACCACTACTTTTTCTTCTTTTGCAATTAAATCTTGTAACGTATCTTCGGTTAATTCGATTAACATATTTTTTAATTTTAAAACTTCAATAACAGTAATCAATTTGTAGAATAGAAATTAATTATTGCTATTGAAGTTGTTATTGTTTTAGTTTAAACTTAAATATTCAGCAGTGCTTAATCTATCAGCACTCATAGCTTCTTTACCAGCTTCCCAGTTTGCAGGACAAACTTCTCCTTTTTCTTGAATATGAGTGTAAGCATCAACCATACGCAAATACTCATTTACATTACGACCTAATGGCATATCGTTTACACTTTCGTGGAAAATTTTTCCGGTTTCGTCAATCAGGTAGGTCGCTCTATAAGTAACATTAGACCCTTCAATGATAACAGAATCGGTTTCTTCGCTGTATCCCGTTGATTCAATATCAAGAATTCCCAAAATATTAGATAAGTTTCTATTGGTATCAGCTAGAATTGGATACGTAACTCCTTCAATTCCGCCGTTATTTTTTGCTGTATTCAACCAAGCAAAATGCACTTCGTTGGTATCACAAGAGGCACCAATTACTAGTGTATTTCTTTTTTCGAATTCAGGTAAAGCAGCTTGAAAAGCATGTAATTCAGTTGGACAAACGAATGTAAAATCTTTAGGGTACCAAAACAAAAGTACTTTTTTGTTGTTATTTACAGCTTCTTCGAAAATGTTAATTTTTAAATTATCGCCCATTTCAGAGATAGCGTCTACTGCAATATTTGGAAATTTTTTACCTACTAATGACATTTTTATTTACTTTTTAAGTTATTTTTTTGATGGTGCAAAAGTAAGCATAGAAAAGATGAATTGAAATAGTATTTGATTATAAATACTTATTTCAAAATAGAGAGTTATTATGCTGTGATTTTTAAATGATTTAAACTATTACTTACAAGTAGTTAACCACAACAGGCAGAGTTCCTTCGCATTTTATGTTTTCCAAAAGTTGCTCTGCAGCCGCTTCTTGAAATTCTGGAAAATCTTGAAATACTTGTACAATTCCTGATATTTTATTGAAATTTGGTATGATTTGCAATACGTATGGATTCCCAAAAACATATAAAATACATTTTTTAGTACTAAATAAATTGCCTAAAAATTGAAGAACAGCATCTTCAATATCAAAATTATTTAAGGGCTTAGCCTTTGGAACAAATAATGAAATGACAAGTGTGTCAAATCTAGACAGGTTTCGTTCTAGTTCCTCTAGAGTGGCAGTTCCACCACTTTCATAATTGAACTCAGGAGAAGGCAAAGCAGCAGACAAGTTTTTAAAAAATACTGTATCAGTGCTGTTATAGATGCTTAATTTTGCTAAATCTTCTCTATTTTTCGCATCAAAAACAGTCACCGTATTGTGGTTGTCTTTGATTTTAGTCATACTGTTTTGAGCAATTTTAAAATTTAATTTTGAAGTAGTTTCAAAATCAAAGTCATTCTGGGAAAGGTTTGGTAAACTTAGATTTCCATCTGTAATTCCGGCTTTCTGTTTGCATTTCCAAATGCGTTGAAAACTAGCTTCAATTCGCTCAGGAGTAGCATTATTTAAGATTGCTTGAATGCCTTCGGGAACATTTTCTGCAAAACACAATACATCGTTGCCAGCATGAAAAGCTTCCCATTCCAGTTGCCCTTTTTGATCGTATAATTTGGATACGCTGTGCATGTTCAAAGCATCCGAAATTACTAAACCATCGAATCCTAGTTGCTTTCGCAAAAGCGTTTCGATAACGGATTTAGACAAAGTTGCCGAAGTGTCTTTTCCCTTGTTTAAAGCGGGAACGGCCAAATGACCAATCATAATCGAATCTACATTATTTTCGATTCCTTTTATAAAAGGAACCAATTCATTGTCTAATAACTCTTCGAGAGTTTCTTTTAAAACGGGTAATCCTAAATGAGAATCGACATTTGTATTTCCGTGTCCGGGAAAATGCTTGAGACAACCTAGGACACCTGCATCATTCAATCCTCGAAGATATTCTAAAGCAAATTCAGTTACTTTTTCTTTGTTTTGTCCAAAAGAGCGGTACCCAATAACCGGATTATTCGGATTGTTATTGATATCCGCCAATGGCGCTAAATTATAATGAATCCCAACTGATTTTAAGTCTAAACCTATTTGTTTCCCAACTTCGTAAACTAAATTTTTTTTACTTTCAGGCAAAGCGCCAAGGGTAATTGCATAAGGATATTGCGGTGTTTTTTCGACGCGCATGGCTAATCCCCATTCGGCATCAATACTCATTAATAATGGAGTAGGAGCACAATTTTGGTATCGGATGATGAGTTCTTTTAAACGCAGACAACTATCGTCATTGAATACTATTTTTTTCTTGGTTTCATAATTGGTTGCTGCGCTGGCGCGACTATGAAAAAAAGTCAATCCGCCTATATTGTATTCCTTAATTAAGCGCTCCATGGCTTGAATGTTTTCTTCGGTATCATTGATGAAAACTGCTGGAAAGAAAAATTGTCCTATTTTTTGTTCTAATTTCATTTTGAAATAAATATGGTACTATTTTTCAAATTATGATTCATGTAAGTCAAATTATACAGAATAAATAATTTTATAAAAGGGTTGTGAAAAACAGTTGTTCTATGTGAAAATTACTTAAATAAACTTATGTGTTTAAAAAAGCTAGTTTGTTTTTTCTTGTTCTGATTTTTTACCAAAATCGGTAGGAAAAATCAAAAAGCGAGATAAAATTAATCCTGGAATAGTTGCCAAAAACACCCAAATAAAGAAATTTCCATATCCCAGATAGTGTTGGATATAACCGCTCAACATTCCCGGAAGCATCATTCCTAAAGCCATAAATCCAGTTGCAATTGAGTAATGAGACGTTTTTGATTCTCCATCCGCCACATATATTAAATACATCATGAAAGCGGCAAAACCAAAACCGTAACCAAATTGTTCCGCGATTACGGTTGAATAAATATAGAAAACGGAACCAGGGTGAAAATGAGATAGTAATATGAATCCTATTATGGGTAAGTGCATCGCTAAAATCATGGGTAACATCCATTTTCCTAAACCATCTCTGGAAATCACAATACCTCCTAAAATTCCACCAACAGTAAGCGAAAGCACGCCAAAAGTTCCATAAATAACGCCAACATCCTGAGTGGTTAAACCCATTCCGCCTGCAGTTATGGGATCTATTAGGAAAGGAGTAAGCATTTTTAATAATTGAGATTCCCCTAATCTGAATAACAAAATAAAAGTCAAAACTAAACCAATTTGTTTCTTTTGAAAAAATGCAGCAAAAACGGCTCCGAAACTCTTACTTGGAACAGATTCCGTTTTAGTTTCTACGATTTTTGATTCTATTTTTGGAGTCGAAAAATAATTATAAATTGTAATAACGGTCATTATCAATCCAACTATGACCATAGTATATGACCAAGCTTTTTGTTTATCGCCATATTCTTGTTCCAAATAACCGGCAATAACAACGATTAGCCCGTTTCCTGTAAGCATGGAAAGTCTGTAAAAAGTGCTTCGAATTCCTAGAAAAAAAGATTGCTGGTCTTTTTCTAAAACCAATAAATAAAATCCGTCACTTGCCACATCATTAGACGCTGAAGCAAATGCAGCTACCCAAAAGACAGAAAGACTTATTACAAAAAAGTTACTCAATGGAATTGTTAAACCTACAAGTAGAAAAGCCAAGGAAATTAGCAATTGCATGCTCAAAAACCATTTTCTTTTGGTCGAATACAAATCGATAAACGGACTCCATAACGGTTTGATTACCCAAGGTAAATAAAGTAAGCTGGTGTATATTCCAATATCTTCATTATCGATACCTAAATTTTTATACATTAATACCGATACCGAAATAATAATGGCATATGGTAAACCAGATGCAAAGTTTAAAACCGGAATCCAATACCAAGGGCTATTGTCTGTTTTCATTTGTAACGTTTTATATTCGGTTCAATTTTATAGTGTAAAATGCACTAAAGTTGGGTCACTTTCATTACCATAAAAATCAATGAATGTAATGGCACAGGTAGTATTCTTGTCTAGTTTGTACGTAGGGATTACCACTTCAACAGTATCACTGTTTTCCTTAAAGGCTATTTTATCAATGATATGGCTTGGATCGTTTATATTAATCTTTGAATTAAATTTAGAACCATATACCATCACGTAGCGCACCTTGCTAAGTAGAGGGTAAGTTACATTAAATCGGGATGAAATTGGATCTGTCAAAATCGAATTTACAGTAGGGATGATCGTTATTTTCTTTACATTATTTGGAACGACCGTTGGTAAAGCTGGATATTTGTATTGGTTTTCGGAAAGTAATTTAGTAACACTTTGATTCTTGTTCACAAATGATTTGGCACTAAAAAAAGCATTGCCTTGAACGTTTTTGTAGGATCTCGTTAAGTCAATTTGGTTCGGGATTTCACTGGGGTTATTCCATCTTTTATCAGAGTCGGCGTTGATTTTATAACTTCCGTTTCCAATATAAATTGCGGTATTAGTTGAGTTTTCGGACCACCAGCGCAATAATTTTGAATAGGATGCTTTAGGATGATCCAAGCTCCAATACAATTGTGGAACTAAATAATCAATCCATTTGTTTTCCATCCATGCGATAGGATCAGCAAATAAATCGTCATAATTAGTTTGTCCTGCTTCAGTATCAGAACCTTTTGGATCTACTGATTTGTTGCGCCAAACTCCAAATGGGCTAATTCCAAATTGCACCCAAGGTTTTATATTTTTGATCGAAACCGAAACCTCTTTAATAAAAGTATTTACATTAGAACGGCGCCAATCTTCAATACTCATCCCATTACCATATTTCTCATAGGCAGCGGTGTCATTAAACTTTTCGCCAGTGACTTTATAAGGATAAAAATAGTCATCAAAATGTACCGCATCGACATCGTAGTTTTGAACTACTTCGTTAACAATATTCAATAAATGTTTTTGAACTTCAGGCAGGGCAGGATTGTAATAGTATTTTCCGCCATATTTAATCATCCATTCCGGATGTTTGAAATAATCATGTTCTGGACTTAAAATGGCTGTATTGTAGTCCATCGTAGCGCGGTACGGATTCATCCAGGCATGAAATTCAAAGCCACGTGCGTGCGTTTCCGCAATCATCCAAGCTAAAGTGTCATAATACGGTTGCGGAGCTTGGCCTTCTTTTCCAGTTAAAAAACGAGACCATGGTGCTAAATTTGTGGGATAAAAAGCATCACCAACGCTTCTTATTTGAACAATTACCGCATTGTAATTTAGTTTTTTATAAGTATCTAAAATCTCCAAATAATCTGCTTTTTGTTTGGCAACATCATCTTTACTGGTTTTTGGCCAGTCAATATTAACCACAGTAGCAATCCAAACGGCTCTAAATTCATTTTTAGGATTAGGCGTTAAAACTTGTGCATTACTATTCCAAAAGGCAAAGAAAAGAAATGCAAAAAGTAAAATGGGATGCTTATAATTTTTCATGAAAGTCATTTTATATAAAGTATTCAAAAATAGTTTTTTTAGTGAAAATGATGTGACAAATTGATTTTAAAATTCAA
>JAYTBZ010000365.1:0-2572 GCA_043736705.1 Flavobacterium sp.
GATAAATTATCAAACGGAATTCCTACTTATACCTATTGGGCTTTTTTCATTGGAGCATTTGCTTCTATTGCATCGGTTCTGATTTCAGTCTTTACAACAAAAGAATATCCGCCTACTGACCAGGAGTTAGCATTGATTAATGAAAAGAAAAAGCAAAATATTTTTAAGACGGTTTTTGTAGATATTATAGATGCCTTTAAAACAATGCCACTAACAATGAAACAATTAATACCGGTTAAGTTTTTTACCTGGTACGCCATGTTTTGTTATTGGCAATACATCACATCCACACTTTCAATATCAATTTACAACACCACAGATCAGGCATCAGAGGGATTTTCTAAAGCGCAATTGTTAACCGGTAGTTTAAATGGGACCTATAATATAATTTGTTTTGTAGTTGCTTTTTTATTGGTTCCGTTAGCGCTCAAGATTGGTGCAAAAGGAGTTCATTTCTTTGCTTTATTAGTAGGAGGAATAGGCTTATTGAGTATTCCATTTTTAAACAATGTGGATATTCTATTTATAATGCATAATCCATTTGGAGAAAACATAGCGGTGACTACCATCTTTTTATACTCATTTGGCTTGGGGATTTCTTGGGCTTCTATGATGGCTATGCCTTATCAACTTTTGGCTGGTTCTATTCCAAAAGATAAAACAGGTACTTATATGGGGATTTTTAATATGTTTATTGTAATACCAATGGCGATTCAAGTATTAACGATGCAATATTTTGTGTATGATTTATTAGGGAGAAATCCATTAAATGTGATTAAACTAGCAGGTGTTTTTTTGATTTTAGGTGCAATTTTCACTCTTTTTATAACTGTTAAAAATAAAAAGGAAGCGATAGTATAATGAAAAATATAGATTATAAAAAAGCAATTGAATTATTACAAAATGCTTCGTCTAAAGAAGGATTTTTAGCAAGCGCTCAAAATATTTCAAATTACAAAAGGGTTTGGGCTAGAGATGGGGTTATATGTGGTTTAGCAGCTTTAGCATCAGGGGATGAAAAATTGATTAAGACCTTTGCAAATACATTAGAAACATTAGCAAAAAACCAGCATCATAATGGTACAATTCCCTCAAATGTAATGACAGATGGAGATGTTGTAGAAGTGAGTTATGGTGGTTTAGCCGGAAGGGTAGATGCAGTAACTTGGTTTGTAATTGGAATATGTCAATACGCTTATTATAAAAAGGACCAGGAATTTATTCAAAAATATGATAGTAACATACAAAAGTGTTTACAACTTTTAGAAGCTTGGGAGTTTAATAACAAACATTTAATTTACGTCCCTCTTTCAGGAAATTGGGCGGATGAATACATAACAGATGGGTATGTGTTGTATGATCAGCTATTGAGAGTTTGGTGCTTAAAAAGTTATAATTATTTTTGTAAAAGTGATAAAATAGCTGCTAAAATTGAACAAATAACGCAACAGCTAGCAATTAATTTTTGTCCTGACTCGGTAGGAGAAAGATACCATGAAAGGGCTTACATGGAGGCTAATATTCAAAATTTCATGCCTTGTTCGTTTTCTCCTGCAGGTTATAAGTCGCAGTTTGATGCTTTTGCAAATTCATTGGCATTATTCTTAAATATTGGAACAACTGCGCTTCAAGAAAATATCTTATCCTATTCTTTAGATCTTAAAAATAAAATGACCTTGAAATTATTACCTGCGTTTTGGCCACCAATTAGTGAAAATGACCCTGATTGGAATCTGCTTAAAAACAACTGTAAATACGAATTCAGAAATTTTCCCTATGAATTTCATAATGGTGGAACTTGGTCCATGGTCAATGGGTTTTATGGCCTTGCCCTGCTAAGTTTATCAAAAAAAGTAGAGGCAATTGAAATTCTGGAAGCGATCAACGCAATTAATAAAATGGAGAACTATAGTTTCTATGAAAATTTTAATAGTAAAACTCAAGTGCCTAATGGTGTTTCACATTGTGCATGGAGCGCTGCAGCAACGATAATGTTATATCAAAGTATTTATGGCAATTTTAAATATTTAGTTTAAAAAAATGAAAAAATCTATAGACATAATATGTGTTGGAGAAGTTGTAATTGATTTTATTGGCCATCAAATGGATACTTCTATGAATAGGACAAAAGATTTTCATCGATTTTTAGGAGGCTCCCCAACAAATGTTGCTGTAAATGCAACAAGACTAGGCTTAAATTCAGTCTTAGTTGCCACGTGTGGTGAAGACGGATTGGGAGAATATATTATTCGTAAATTACAGGCAAATAATGTCATAACATCTTATGTTAATAAAATTAGTCATAAGCCAACATCGGTAATATTTGTTTCTAAATCAACAGGAACTCCTGATTTTATTCCATACCGAGAAGCTGATTATCAAATTGTTCCAAGTCAAATTACAGATGATTTACTCAAAAGCGCAAAAATTTTCCATACAACCTGCTTTGCTTTAAGCAAAGATCCTGCTCGTAACACAATTCTTGAAAGTGCCAAAAGAGCAAAGCATTTAGGATTAAGAACGAGTATTGATATAAATTTTTCAGAACGAATTTGGAATGATAGGGAAGAAG
>JAYTBZ010000366.1:0-5574 GCA_043736705.1 Flavobacterium sp.
CGAAAGCGAACGAGAACCAAACTTTTTACTTGGCCAGTAATTTGAATTATTTAATAACTAAAAAACGTTTACTCATGATGACAAAAACCACATCAAAAACAGAAGCTTTATTAAAAAAAGCAATGCTCATGCCGATTGTAGCTACATTATTATTTTTACTGTGTACGAAAGTCGTTGCGCAAGAAACCAATGTAAAAAAAGAAACTACTCCTAAAAAATCCGAAAATTTATTTAAAACGTATTACGACAAAACCACTTTTAAAATTAAAGATGAAAAAGGAAAGATTGCAAGCGAAAAAAAATACAATGAACTAACTCCTATCGAAAAGAAGGCGATACCTTCCATCTTGTCAAAGCAAAAAAAACTACCTACAAATGAGGAGCTTCTGGCAACTTTAAGCAAAGGAGCTGCAGAAGTGATTGAAATAGATATATTTAGTCCTGGAAATCTAAAAGTAAAAAAAGCAGAAGGTGAAACATACACGACTAACGAGATTACAGAAAATCCCGATTTTCCAGAAGGAATAGAAAAATTTTATCAGTTCGTGGGAGAAAATTTCAATATCCCTCTAGAAGCTGAAAAAAACAATGTAAAAGGTAAAGTGTATTTAACATTCATTGTTGAAAAGGACGGAACACTTTCTAATATTAAGATTATTAGAGATATGGGATATGGTATTGGTGACGAAGCGGCTCGTGTTTTAGGAATAAGTCCAAAGTGGATTCCAGGAAAAGTAAATGGAGAAGCAGTCAGAACAATGTACAGTTTGCCTATTACCGTTCAGTCCGGTAAAGCATAATAGTAAAAAAGAAATCCGCTTCAAAAGAAGCGGATTTATTAAACTAACGTTCTCGCGCTACAAGCAGTATGAGATTAAATTAAGCCTTATCTTCGGATTTGCCAAATCTTCCAAATACAAACCAATTTTTCCATTAAGCCAAATCCCCAAATTGCTTGTAGCGTGTGTTGGCAGTAGTACTTTTATTTAATCTGTTTTTAACTCTTCTAATAACCATTTCAATTGTGTTCTTGCATTTGAAATTATTTCAGTGTAAGATAGAAGTTTAATGTCATCTTTTTGGTTATGTGATGATATTTTAGGGTCAACTTTTCCTCCAATTACAAAAATATTTATTTTTTTATTATTGATAACAGAATTCAAATCATCTCGATATTTTTCAGCTTGATTTTCTGCATCTCTTCCAATAGTTTCACTTGGCCTTTTAAATTCAATTAGTAAATATTGTCTTAAAATATTTTCTCCTAAAAATAAATCAGGTCTTTTATTCGCTCTATCTCCAATAAATTTGGTGTCCAAATATTCTTTTATTGCAACTGAAAGTGTTTTATTAGAAAATATTAATGAATATTCACTACCAAAAACCCATAGATTATTTTCTAATGCTTTGTGAATAGTTGCTTCTAAAGTATTTTCGTTTCTATTTAACAAATCTAATTCATCTAAAAACTTTAGTCTATTGATTGTTTGTCCTGTAACAATTGACATTTCAAGAAATCCAAATTCGGATAAAGCATCAGCAAATTTTTCTATTTCGCCATCTCTTGCATTTTCTATGTTTTGAATTACATTCCAATAATAATCTTTTTCTATAGCATCAACCATAACCGAAATCAAAGTATTTACTTTTTCTTCTTTTTCGTCATAAAATTTTTCGAGAACTTTCTGCAAATATTTTTTTGCAAATTGTCTTTTATATTCGGGTAATTTTTCTAATTCACGATTAATTTTTTGATTATAACGAAGTCTTGCGAGATGCATATCTGTTTTAAAAACCTCATTTAAAGAATTTGTCAATTCTGTTTTGACCTCATTTTTTATACTTTCATTTAGTTTACTTCCTTCCATAACTGCTCCCCAATCAGCAGTTACAAAGTCTTCTAAATCATCACATATGATTTCTCCAACAACACGTTTTTTTAGTTTTTCGGGAATGAGTTCATCTTCTTTTAAAAAATTTTCAGGTCGACCAACAATTTTGTTACCAACTCTGTAAATTAACCCTGGCTGTTTAACATTCTTATCTGAAATTGTATAAACTAATTTTGCAGTTTTTCCGTTTTCAAGAATCAATTCTTTTTCAATAGTTTTTCCTTGAAAATCTTGGACTCCAATTTGTTCATTATTTACAAATATTGATAAATCGGAAGTTCTCCCATAATCCCAAACTAAAATTTGTTTAAATTTTTCAGGATTTGGATATTCAAAATTTTGGTTTAAGCCTTTTAATGTAATTGTAGTTCCGTGTTCTAATTTATCACAAGGTTTAGTTTCAATTGGTAAGTTTACTTTTTCTAAATCATATTTTTCTTTTGCAAGTTCTGATTTGTTTATTGTTAATGTAGTTTCAATTCCTCCAGATTTTGTTTTTACTTCCATTATTTCCGCAACCATTAGTCCAGAAAATTTTCCAATTCCTTTTCTACCTTTTACAGTTCTGTTTTTTAATGAAGTTTTATTTCCCTTTCGAGCTAAACGGCTACTTGCGATTTTTAAGTATTCAGAACGTAATTCTTGTTCCTTCATTCCAGTTCCATCATCTTGGATAATAACAACTGCATCTTCAGTAAATATATCTGGTAAAATTGCCCAAATATTATCCGAATCTGCATCAAAAGCATTGTCGACTAATTCCTTAATTGCATCTTCTGTAGATTTATAAGTTTCGCCTAAAAGTTCTGCAAGTTTTGGGTCAACTTTGAAATTTGCTTTTGTACTCATATGTTGTTTTTTTCTTTGGTGCGGGAGTATTACTGCCAACTAGTATATAAGCGAAACAAACCTTCGTATACACACCCAAACAGGGGTTAGATAAGCGAAGGTTTGTTTCACCTTGCGTTTTTCAAATATATTAAAATTTTCTTACAATTTAATAAAATAAATGGCACATCATTGGAATGCATTGCGTGAGGGATGGCTGCGAAAATCCTTTGTGTTTTTTCTTTAAAACATAAAGATTGCAGCGAACAGCCCGACCCAAAGTGGCGAGGAGGAATGACGAAGCCAACTGCAGGGTCACGCCCAAAAAATCCTTTTTCAAAAAATAGAGGACACTAAATCCTCTTTATATTATCTCTAAAAATTTATCGAGAACTCCATAGTTCCTGCCAGAGACCGGTTCAGGCTTGTCCGCCGTGGAGGATTCAACCGGAGTTTCATTGTTCGTGCTGCGCACACAAAAAATCTCTGGCTGTTAGCAGTTGGGTATTAAAATAAAGTGCGTAAATTTATAGAAATGACAAACAATGAATAAGACTAAAAAAGTAATAAGTTTTGTTATTGCCGCATTAATCGCGTCAATAGTAATTTTTAAAATATTTCCAAGAGTTGAGGTTACAAAGTCTAAAAACAAACTGGTTCTCAACGAAAATTTAGCTTCAGATCCTAATATTCCTTTGAAGGATAGCATTGTAAATTTTGGAATGAAATTTCTAGGAACACCTTACGTTACTGCCGGTTGTTCAAAAGAAGGGTTTGATTGCTCTGGATTTGTATATTTTGTATTTCAGCACTTTAATATAAAGGTGCCAAGAAGTTCTGTAGAATACTATAATTTCGGAAAGGAAATTTCAATTGAAAGCGTTCAGAAAGGTGATGTGTTACTTTTTCTAAGTCCAACAAGAAATGTAATTGGACACATTGGAATTGTTTCAAGACCAAATGGCAAACAGAGCGATTTCATTCATGCAACCTCAGGTCGAGAGATGAAAGTAACAATAACCAATTTAGCTAACAAAGGATACACCAGAAGGTTTGTAAAAGCCATCCGGATATTGTGAGAAGAGTGTCTTACTGCTAAGGTGTATTTAGGCGAAACTAACCCTCATATACACTACCAAATGTGAGCAGATTGGCGAAGGTCCGTTTCGCTTTCTGCTCTCTAAATATATTAAAACTTCTTACAAGTCATAAAAAAAAAGACGCGTCATTATTGTGTTTTGCGTGAGGGATGGTAGCGAAAATCCTTTGTGTTTTTTCTATAAAAACACAAAGATTGCAGCGAACAGCCCGACCCAAGGTGGCGAGGAGGAACGACGAAGCCAACTGCAGGGACACGCCCAAATGCCACAAGGTACTCGCTGAAATGCATAAAAAATCCGCAACTCTAGACTTACATCACAAGGAGCGGATTTAGCAAACTAAAATCTAAAAAAACTAATAATTACTACTGCTAACTAAATTCTTTATCTGGATTGTATCCTAAATACGGCATGGCAATTTCCTTGAAAATAACGCCATAGTCCTCTAATTCTTTTAAAATAGGTTCGTATACTTCTTTGCGAATAGGCAATTGAACGCCTGGCTTGGTGATTTTGCCATTCAAAATCAATAATGTGGCCATCGCTACGGGCAATCCTACTGTTTTTGCCATTGCGGTATAGGTTTGATCGTCGCCAATACAAACCATTTTGGAATCTATTTGCTCTTTGTTGCCATTTAATTTGTAGCCAAATTTATGGTACATGACAATCATATCTTTGTCATCTTCTTCGAGCGTCCAACTGTCGGTTAATATTTTTTCTAAAATTTTAGCCGGTGTAGCATCTTTCAAACCCACTATTTTATTAGGATTGAATAAGTCGAGTTCTAGTAACTTGTCCCACATAATGTCATCTTGGTCAATTTTTAAGATTAAACGAGTTTTGATTTCGACAGAATCTGTGGGGTGATACGGCAAAAATGAATTTACAAAATCACGGTAACTCATGTTTTCTGAGTTTTCCATGATGTAACTGTCATCGGTCATTCCTAACTGCACAAACATGGTCCACGCTTTAGAGAAACCTACTCTTCTGATTGTTCCTCTGTACAACGTAAGCACATTATCTAAACCATACACACTGCGGTATTTGAGCGAATCCCTGTTAGAGTACGCTTCAAAGCGACCATAGCCTTCGACTTGTAAAAACTCGGTTCTGCGGAATAAATTACAATACGGAATGTATTTATACGTTCCTTCCTGTATAAACTTGGCAGCGCCACCTTGACCGGCAAGCACCACATTGCGCGGCGCCCAAGTAAATTTGTAATTCCAAAGATTAGTATCTGATTCGGGAGCAACTAATCCGCCACAAAACGACTCAAAAAGAATCATTTCGCCACCTTTTTCCTTGATGGCATCAATCACTTTCATCGCACTCATGTGATCAATTCCGGGATCGAGTCCAATTTCATTCATGAAAATTAGATTATTTGCTTTGGCAGCTTCATCTAGTTCTTGCATGGCATCACTGACATAAGAGGCAGTAACTAAACTTTTTTTGTACACAATACAATCTCTTGCTACTTCAATATGCAAATGAGCGGGCAACATCGAGATGACAATATCGGCATTTTCAATCGCTTTTTTTCGTTGCTCATTATCATAAATATCTAAAGCTATTGCAGTTGCGTTTTTGTGATCGTTGGTTTTACGCTGGGCTAAAGCCAATGATAAATCACCAATAACAAGGTGTAACTTCTCTTTTTCGGATTTGTCTAAAAGATATTGAATAAGAGATGAAGCTGATCTTCCCGCACCGATGATTAAAATTTGTCTCATTTTGAAATATTT